>CALBEG010000145.1 GCA_937927455.1 uncultured Elioraea sp.
CCGCCTTGCGCACCGCGGCCTCGACCACCGGATGGCGGCCGGCTGCGACGGCGAAGCGCGTGTCCTCGGTGATCTCGGGCCTGGCCCACCCCTCGCGTTCCGCGAGTTCGGCTGTGGCGCCGGCGAGGTCGAGTGCTGCGAGCGCCTCGGCGCAGGCTGCGATACTCTCCGCCTCCGCCTGCACAGCAGCGGCGAGTTCGGCGAGGATGGCCGCCTCGCGCGCCTCGGCCTCTGCGGCGGCCTCGACGAGGCGGCGATCGAGCGTGCCAAGCTCCTCGGTGGTGAATCGCATCGTCCCCGCCATGGTCTGGCGATGGGCAAGGCCGGCAAGCGCGGGCGGGGGGCTCTCGCGCAGCCGCAAGCCCACGGCTTCGGGAACCTCCAGGAAGTAGCCGAGCTGGACGGTATGGCGGATCTTCAGTGCGGCGATTCCCGTCGCCGCCCGCAGCTCGCCCTCCATGGCGGCAATGACCCGGCGGCTGTCGTCGCGCAAAGCACGCGCGCGGTCGAGAGCGGGATCGAACCCAGTGCTGATCGCTCCCCCCTCCCCCGCACGGGCCGGAGGGCGTGGCACGAGCGCGCGGCTAAGGCGCTCGGCGAGTGCCGGGGCGGGGTCGAGCGCTCGTTCAGCCGAGGCGATGAGGGGCGGACGCGGCAGGGCGGCCTCGGCAAGGGCAGCGGCAGCCGCGCGGGCGGCGGCGAGCCCGTCTCGAATGGCGGCGAGATCGGCCGGTGAGCCGCGGCCAAGACCGATCCGCGCCAGGGCTCGCGCCATGTCTGGTGCGCCCTTCAGCACCCCCCGCACCTTGGCCCGGCAGAAGGGGTCGGCGAGGAAAAAGCCAGCCGCATCAAGTCGCGTCTCGATCACCGGCAGCAGTGTGGACGGCGCGGAAAGGCGGGAGGCGAGAAGCCTCGCCCCGGCTGCGGTCACCGTACGGTCGATCGCAGCGAGCAGACTGTCGGGCGCGGAAGGGTCGAGGCCGAGGTTGCGCCGGGTTGCGGCGTCGATTGCCATCGTCGTGCCGTCAGCCTCGCGGACGAGCGGGGCAAGCCTGGGCAGCGCCCCCCCTTGGGTCGCGCGCACATACTCGACCAATGCGCCGGCAGCTGCGAGCTCGTCTGGCCCGAAGCTTCCCATCGCGTCCAGGGTAGACACGCCATACGCCGCCTCGAGAGCCCGCTGCCCCGCTTCTGCACGGAAGCGGGCTGGCGGCAGGGCGACGCAACGGTCACGCCATTCGGCAAGCAGAGGGTCAGAAAGCAAAGTGTCGGGAACCAAAAGTTCGGCCGGATCGCGCGCGGCAAGAGCAGCAGCGAGGGCCTGGCCCGCCGCCGAACGCACGCCGAAGCTTCCCGTCGAGATGTCAAGCCAAGAGAGCGCCGCCCCATTCGTCGCCGCGATCCAGTTGGGCCGCGCCCCTTCCAGAATGGTCTCCTCGACCACCGTTCCGGGGGTGACGAGCCGCACCGTGGCCCGAGGCAAAGGGCCCTTTACCTTGGCCCGCCGCGCCTCCTCAGGCGTCATTGTCTGCTCGACGATGGCGACCCGGAACCCCTTGCGGATCAGTCTCGCCAGGTAGGGCTCGTGATTGACCACAGGCACGCCGCACATGGGAATCGGACGGCCCGCGTGCTCGCCGCGTGTGGTCAGAGCGATGTCGAGAGCGGCCGCCGCCCGTTCGGCGTCCTCGAAAAAGAGCTCGTAAAAGTCTCCCATACGGAAGAAGAGCAGAGCGTCCGGGTGGTCGGCCTTGGCGGCGAACCACTGGGCGAGCATGGGCGACGGGCTGACAGACATCCGCGCTCGACGCTCCCCGTGCCCGGACACAATGCGACAGCCGCCAGGCTCAGACGATTGGTTTTGCGACGATGGTATCGGGCAACGCCAGCAGAAGCGCCACCCCGCCGTCAAAGGCCCTCAGCTTTTTCAGCGCCTTCCGCGGAAGCTTGATCGCGCGCGCAATGCACTCGCGGATCAGCACGGCGGCGAGTTCGGTCTCCTCCACCACCGTCTGCCGCGGCTTGGCCCCGGGCAGGTGCACCTCGATGCGGAGCTGCACCGGCTCGCGCGAGGCGATGGCAATGTCGCCGACCTGACCCGAAGGCGGCAGGGTTGGCGGGCTTACGGCGGCAAGATGGGCATTGAGGGCGCAGCGCAGCGCTTCGACGTCGAACCGAATTTCCCGGTATTCGGTGATAGGCACGCCCAGGTTCCCCCTTCGACGAGACTGAGGCTCCTGTAGCACAACCGGCCAAGCCACACGGTAGGCGCTTAGCGCTGCGCCGAGACCCAGGCGGCGGCGAGCAGGACGAGGCCAAGCAAAACCTTGAGCGAAGAGGACGGAGCGAAAGCCGCCAACGCCGCGCCAGAGGCGGCGCCAGCGATGCTGCCGAGCCCCATCGGTGCACCAATGCCGACCACATGATCGCGGGAAGGAAGCCGACCCAGAACACGGTAGCGCAGCAGGGCAAAGGCGACGACGACCATGGAAATGGCGAGGCTCGCACTCCCCGCCACCTTCACGTCGAGCCCGTGGATGAAGACGAGGGTAGGGATCAGGAGCTCCCCGCCCGCCACGCCGAGAAGGGTCGCGATCAGGCCGATGACGGCCCCGAGCCCGACCCCGACGAGGATCCTCGCCACATTGTTCTCAGGCAGCACGCCGAGGCGGATATCCGCTGACGCCAACCCCTCGACCACGAGCAGAAGCCCGAGGCCGACGAGAAGCACCAGAATGGCCTGATGCAGACGATGGTCTGACAGCCGTGCCACCAGCCCCGCCCCCACGAGGGCAGAGACCAGGCCGCCGGCGGTTAGCGCCGCGATGTCGGCGAGGTGCGGCATGAGGGGGCTGAGGCTTAAGCTGCCGGCCCGAAACACAAGCGAGGAACAGAGGGTAATAAGGCTGATGACGCTGTTCAGCGGCACCACCGTGCTGGGCGCAAGGCCAAAGCGGCGCAAGAGCACGGGAATGCGGAACTCGCCGCCTCCGAGCCCGATCAGGCCGCCAAGGAAACCGACCGGCACCCCCCAAGCGGTTGCTTCCATCAGCCCTTTCATGCGCCGGGAACGGTGACCGCGACCGACTTCACGAGCGCGACAACAGGGCGGCCCGGAACCAGACCAAGTCGCGCCACCGCATCCTCCATCACCTGGGCGCGGAGAAGCGCATCGCCGACCGCGACCGCGACATCCGCCACGGCTCCCGGTCGCGGCGCGATCTCAGCCACCGTGCCGTGCAAAGCGTTATGCACGGAAAGGCCCTCCGGCACACGGTCGGCCAGGATCACGTCGCGGGAGGGAATGCGGACGCGAAGCCGCGCGCCGGGTGCAGCATCGAACAGCGGGGCGAGAAGCCGCCCCGCCGGGGTGTCAAGCACGGCAAGGCGCCTCTCCTGCAGCACCTCGACGAGGGTGGCGACCAGCACCGTGCCGGCCTCGGCGGCGGCGGCGATAATCGGGATGTCAGCGCGCGCGGAGATGGTGCCAACATCGCCCTCGGCAATCATCCGCCCCCGCTGCAGCACAATCACCCGGTCAGCGAGCCGCGCCACCTCCTCGAAGTCGTGTGTGACGAGAACGATCGGGCAAGCGAGCCGGGTTCGGAGAGCCTCGATCTCCCGATACAGCGCAACGCGCACGGCACGATCGAGAGCCGAGAAAGGTTCATCCAGCAGAAGCACCTCGGGGTCGCGGGCCAGAGCGCGCGCCACCGCCACGCGCTGCTTCTGCCCGCCCGAGAGTTCTGCCGGCCGTCTCTGTTCGAACCCCTGGAGACCGACAAGCGCGAGCAAAGCCCGCGCTCTTGCCTCGCGCTCCGCCTTGGGCAGATGGGTCAGCGCTGCTGCTACGTTCGCAGCTGCCGTCATGTGCGGAAAAAGCGCGTAGTCCTGAAAAACGAGCCCCACTCTGCGCCGGTGCGGCGGGACGTGGATCCGGCGTTCGGAGTCGTACCAAACGGCCCTGTTGCACGTCACGCGCGCTCTGGCCGGACACCACAGGCCCGCGATGGTGCGCAAAATCGTGGTCTTGCCAGACCCGGAGGCGCCGAACAGGCCAGTCACTTCGCCCGCGCGCAAGGAGAAGGCGAGGTCGAGCGGGATCGGGCTCGCCGTGCGCGCCTCGAACGTGACAACCTCGCGGCCCGTCTCGGCACGAACGGGCAGGCGTTCAGAGGAAAGAGTGTCAGCCACGGCGTCTGCCAATCCGGCGCGAGAGCGTGTTGGTGATACCCAGCGCAGCGATGGACACGGAAAGAAGAGTCAGAGCCATGATGTTGGCGGAACGATCATCGAAAGCCTGCACGCGGTCGTAGATCGCAATCGCAATCGTCTTCGTCTCGCCTGGGATCGACCCCCCCACCATCAGCACCACGCCGAACTCGCCCATGGTATGGGCGAAGGTGAGGACAAGGGCGGTCACGATGCCTGGCCACGCAAGCGGCAGTTCGATGCGCAGGAACACCTGCCGAGGCGACAAGCCGCACACCGCGCCCGCTTCGCGCACCGAGGGCTCAATATTCTCGAACGCGCGCTGGATCGGCTGGAACGAGAACGGAATGTTCACCAGCATCAAGGCGACGAGAAGCCCCTCAAAGGAGAAGGCGAGCAGATGCCCAGTCAGCGCCTCGAAGCCCTGGCCCAGAGGCGAGTGCCGGCCGAAGGCCTGCAGCAGATAGAAGCCAACCACGGTGGGCGGGAGAAGCAAGGGCAACGCGATCAGGGCTTCGACGAAGCCCTTGCCGCGAAACTCGCCGTAGGCGAGAGCCCGGCCGGCCCAAAGCGCGATCGGGGCAAGCCCCAGCACGGTCGCGCCCCCGAGCTCGATCGACAGGACAAACGCTTCCCAGTCCATTCCGCCTGCCCGCCCGCGCTTAGGCGCTGACCCATTCCCGTTCGCTTGGTGGGATCATTCGCCCGCAAGCACGAAGCCGTAGCGGACCATGATCTCGCGCGCCGGCCGTTCCATCATGAACCGGAAAAACCGTTCGGCCACAGGGTGAGGGTTGCGCACCAGCACCATGCGCTGGCGCAGCGGCTCGTGCCACGCCTCGGGAATCAGGTCGAAGCGACCCCGTTCGTTCATGTGCGGCGACAAAGCGTACGAGTAGGCGATGATGCCGCCCTGGCTGTTGCCGGTGGTGGCGAACTGCGCCGCTTGCGAGACGTTTTCGCCGATCACCAAGGCGGGGCGGATCGCCTCCCACAGCCCCTGGCTCTGCAGGGCCTGCATGGCCGCCACACCGTAGGGCGCGTGCTCCGGGTTGGCGATCGCGAATCGGCTGAGGCGGCGGTTGGCGATCGCCTCGCGTAGATTGGCAAACGACCCGTCCGCCTGCAGGTCCGACCAGGACGGGATAAAGATGACGATGCGACCAATGGCATAGAGCGCGCCGCGATCGCGCGTGAGCCCGCGTTCGGCGAGACGGAACACAAACCCCTCGTCTGCAGAGAGGAACATCTGGTAGGGCGCGCCCTGCTCAATTTGGCGCGCGATATTGCCTGAAGAACCGAAAATGAGCCGCACCCGACCATAGCCCTGTGCCTCAAATGCCCGCGCAATGTCCTCAAGCGCGAATTTCAGGTCGGCCGCGCCGGCAATGATCGGCGAATCGCCCCGAGCGAAGGCGGCTTTGGAGAAGGCGGCTACAACCAGCGCCAGGGCGGCCCGTCGCCTCAGGTGCCACATCCTTTGGACTTCCCGCTGTTTCCCGCCCCATTGATATTTCTCATCAGCTAGATTGAGCAAGGCTCGTCAGCGAGATGGTATCCCTCCGTTCATGGCTCAGCAGACTTTCCCCCTGGCCGATATGCCGATGCGCCTGTTTGTGCGGCTGGAACTCGGCGAAGGCTTCGCCATCGGTCCCGGCAAGGCCAACCTTTTGCAGGGAATCGCCGAGACGGGCTCGATCGCGGCGGCGGCCCGACGGATGGGGATGAGCTACAAACGGGCCTGGCTTCTGGTGGAGGGTTTGAACGCCGCCTTCAAGGCGCCGTTGGTGACGGCCACGCGCGGCGGGCCCGGCGCGGGTGGAGCACGGCTGACGGCGGAGGGCGCAGCGGTGCTCGCCGCCTATCGCGCCCTACAGCAGGATGCCACCCGCGCTGCCGAACCCCATGCCCGGATGATTGCCAGTCTGGCGCACCCTGCCCCCGCCCGCCCATAATCACGCTCCCGCGACGGGGAGGAGAGGCATGGACGGCAGCATCGATGGCGGCGGACGGGCCACACGGATCACGGCGGAGGAGGCGCTGCAGCTCCACGCCATGGGAAGGCCCGGCAAGCTCGAAGTCCGCCTGACCAAGCCCCTGACCACGGCGCGCGACCTCTCGCTCGCCTACTCTCCCGGTGTCGCTGAGCCCTGCAAACACATCGCGCGCAGCCCCTCGCTTGCCTACGACTACACGGCCAAGGGCAACATGGTGGCGGTGATCTCCAACGGCACCGCCGTGCTGGGGCTCGGCAATCTCGGTGCACTCGCCGCCAAGCCGGTGATGGAGGGCAAGGCGGTGCTGTTCAAACGCTTCGCCGACGTCGATGCCATCGACCTCTGCCTCGACACCGAAGACGTCGACGCCTTCGTCAACGCTGTTCGCTACCTCGGCCCCTCCTTTGGCGGAATCAATCTGGAGGACATCAAGGCCCCTGAGTGCTTTGTCATCGAAAGCCGGCTGCGCGAGCTGATGGACATTCCCGTCTTCCACGACGACCAGCACGGCACCGCCATCGTCGCCGCCGCCGGGCTGATCAACGCCGCGCACCTGACGGGGCGCGATCTCGCCGACATGACGCTCGTGATCAATGGCGCTGGCGCCGCAGGCGTGGCATGCGCGGAACTGCTCAAGGCCATGGGCATGCGGCCCGAGCGGGTCATCCTCTGCGACACCAAGGGCGTGATCTTCAAAGGCCGCACGGAAGGCATGAACCAATGGAAATCGGCGCACGCAGTGGAGACCAAGGCGCGCACCCTCGCCGAGGCGCTGGAAGGGGCAGATGCGTTCTTCGGCCTCTCCCAGGCTGGCGCGGTGACGCGCGAGATGGTCGCCTCCATGGCCGCCAAGCCTATCATTTTCGCCATGGCCAACCCTGATCCGGAAATCACGCCGGAGGAAGCGCGCGCCGTGCGCCCTGACGCCATCATTGCCACCGGCCGGTCGGACTATCCGAACCAGGTCAACAACGTGCTTGGCTTTCCCTACATCTTCCGCGGCGCACTCGACGTGCGCGCCTCCACCATCAATGAAGCGATGAAGATCGCCGCCGCCCGCGCACTCGCCGCGCTTGCGCGCGAAGACGTGCCCGATGAGCTCGACGCCGCCTCCGCCGCTGGCGGTGCGCGCCTAAAATACGGGCCCGACTACATCCTGCCTCTGCCCTTCGACCCGAGGCTCATCTCGCGCGTGCCACCCGCAGTGGCGAAGGCAGCGATGGATACGGGCGTGGCCCGTCGCCCGATTCCCGACCCACGCCGCTACGCGCGCGACCTCGCCGCCAAGCTCGACCCGACGGGTGCGGCTCTCGATGCCATCCTCGAGGCGGTGCGCGCGAACCCGCGCCGCGTCGTGTTCGCCGAAGGCGAGGAGGAACGCACCATCCGCGCCGCCCTCGCCTTCCGTAACGCGGGCTACGGCACACCGATCCTGATCGGGCGCGAGGACCGCGTGCTCGACACCCT
>CALBEG010000146.1 GCA_937927455.1 uncultured Elioraea sp.
GCACACGCCCGCTTTCGAACAAAGCCTGCCCCTTCATCTCATGCAGCCAGGGGCTGGCGGGGCGTTCGGCGATCAGCCGCTCGAGCCCGGCCACGGCCTCATCCGTGCGGCCCTGGCGGAAAGCCAGGATGGCACGGGCATAACGCGCAGGCGCAGACTGATCAGAGGCTGGATAAAGCCTCGGCATAGAGGCCGGCTCGAGAAAGGCCACAAGTTTGGCGCGCACCATACGAAACGACTCCTCGAGTTCGGGCGGCATCGCCGTCTGCGCATGGCGCGATTCGGCAAGCCGTTCGCGCAGGAACTCGACGCGGTCGCGCGTGAGCGGATGGGTGCGCAGATAGGGGTCCTGGTTTTCGGTCAGAAGCGCCTCCTGCGCCTGCAGCCGCTCCATCAGGCGAAGCAGGCCCGCAGGCGACCAGCCGACGCGGTCGAGGAAGGTGACCGCCGCCAGGTCGGCCGCGTTCTCCTGCGTGCGGGTGAAGGCGAAGAGTTCGCGCATGGCGATGCTTTGCCCGCCCATGCCGATCGCCGCCGCCGCCCCGCCCTGACCGGTCGCCGCCGCCGCTGCCGCACCCACCAGCATGGCGGCGACCGAGCGGATCATCGCATTGCGCAACTCCTCCGGCAGGCGGGCGAGGTGGCCGCCTGAAATATGGCCCACCTCGTGCGCCAGCACGCCGGCGAGCTCGCTCACGCTCTCGATGGAGGTGATCAGCCCGGTGTGCACGGCGAGCCGGTTGCCGGTGGTGACGAAGGCGTTTATCGACCGATCGGCGATGATGAAGGTGCGGACGAGCCCCCGGTCGAGCCCGGCGGCGGCGAACAGGGGCGCGTTTACCGCCCGCAGCAGCGCTTCGGTCTCGGCGTCGCGGATCAGCGTGATCGACCGGTTCTGGGCTGCAACGGGCGCGGCGAAAGCGACCAGCGCGGCGAACAGGGCCGCCCCTGCCCAGCCGAAGGCGGTCGGCATGCGGTGCACCATACGCGGGACCATAGATCGAATGGTGCGGGTCGGTCTTGCCACGGCCGCGTGTGCCACGCTGGTTGGCTGCGCGACGGTGGAGGGAGTGTTCGGTCGCTCCGGCCCCCGGCTTGGAACGCCCGGCTTCGTGCAGGGGTTCCTGGGCGGCGTGGCGGCAGAGGAGCCGCGCACGGCGCTGATCGGGCGCGACATTCTGGCCGCCGGAGGGTCTGCGGCCGATGCCGCCGCGGCGATGGGCTTCGCCCTCGGGGTGACCCTGCCCTCGCGCGCCTCGCTCGCCGGGGGCGGCGTGTGCCTCGCCTACGATCCCCGTCGCGACCAGGCCATCGCCGCCACCTTCCTGCCTCGGGCACCGAGCGTGCTCGACCCCGGGTCGGATCGCCCGGCCGCCCTTCCCGGTACGCCGCGTGGCCTATTTGCTTTGCACGCTCGCCTCGGCCGGCTCCCCTTCGAGCAGGCGATCGCCCCTGCCGAACAGCTCGCCCGCTTCGGCACGCCGATAAGCCGGGCGCTCGCGCGCGATCTCGCCATCGTCGCCACCCCTCTCTTCGCCGACCCGAACGCCCGCGCGCGCTTCGCCCGCCCCAATGGCGCGCCGCTCGACGAGGGCGACCTTCTCGTTCAGCCCGAACTCGCCAACCTCATCGGGCTGATCCGAAGCCAGGGCGTGGGCGACCTTTACCAGGGCGGGCTGGCGCGTCGGTTGGCCGAGGCGTCGCGCGCAGCAGGCGGGGCGCTGACCTTCGAGGACCTGCGCAACACCCTGCCGCAGCTGACGACGACGGTCTCGATCCGTCTCGGCCCGGATGTCGTGCACGCCGCCCCGGTGGGTGGTTCGGTCGGCGCCGCAGCTGCGCTGCGCGCGCTTGCAGCCCGCGCTTCTGCGGAAGACGCGGCGGCAACGGCGCGTGCCGCGGCAGCGGCCGTGCGGGCGGGGGCGGACCCGCAGGCCGTGCTCGAAGGGGCCATGCCGGCGGGTGGGGCACTGCCTGCCCTGCTTGGCGCGACCACCAGCTTCGTCGTGGTGGACCGCGAGGGCCAGGCGGTGACGTGCGCTTTCACCAACAACAACCTGTTCGGCACGGGCCGGATCGCGCCGGGGCTCGGTCTCGTTCTCGCCGCTGCGCCGGGGATCGGCGCCGTTCCGCCCGCCCTGCCGAGCGTGCTGCTGATGTCCAATTCGCCCTTGCGCGCCTTCCGCCTCGCCGCCGCTGCCTCGGGGGGAGAGGCCTCGCCGATCGCGCTCGCCCTCGCCGCACGCGAGGCCATGGTCGGGCGGAGTGCCGCGGATGCCGTGTCGGCCGCCCGCCCGGCAGAAGCCGACCGGGTCGGCCGTGTGAGCCTCGTGCACTGCGCGGGTTACCTGCCGCGCGATCCGTCTTCCTGCAGCTGGGCCGCAGACCCGCGCGGCTTCGGGCTCGCCCTCGGCGCAGACTGATCTACCGCAGAGCCAGGGTTGCGCAGCAGTCGTTCCCGCCTGTCCTATGCGTCAAACCTGTTTGGTCTCTTTTGCGCAAGGCCCTCTGCTTGGCTGGTGAGCGACGGCACCTTGGAACGCAACTCGCGCCTGTTCCGTCCTGGCCACCGCTTGACCGGACCTCGCCGCACGGAGTTTCAAAAAAACCTGTATAGGTTCCTGAGACCGAGGCTTGGTTCAACCCCTCCACGTACAACATCGTCAAGCAGAACGGACGCGACGTGCATCTCGTGATCCGGCCCGACAAGGCTTGCGTGGTGAACTCCGGCCTCGGTTCGGTGCGCGGCGCGCGTTTGGGCGAACTCTCCTACTCGACCACCACGGGAAGCCAGCTGCAGAGGCTGACAAACCCGCAGGTGTGGCGCGGCGGCACGCTGCAGCCAACGAGCCGGCACGCCGCCATCTCTTTGGTCGCCGAGGTTACTCAGCGCTTCGTCGCGCTGATGGGTGAGGATGGGCTGATCGTCTCCTGCTGCGACCATGGCGGCGCCGGCGGCGGTTATGAGAACACCTGGGCCACGGGCAAGCTCTATTTCCAGTCGATGAAGGTGCGGAACATCCGCATCCACACCCGCTCAGCCTACAACAGCGCAGCGCACGGTTCGCGCGACATGGGGGTGGGTGAGCTCAACAACTGCGACGAGGGTGCCCAGCTCGTCGACACGATCATGGTCGTCGGCGCCAACCCGCTGGAGACTCAAACCAACTACTTCCTCAACCACTGGGTGCCCAACTTGCGCGGCACGTCGCTCGAGCTGAAGCGTCGGGAAGTGCCGAACAAGGCGCATGCCCCCGGCCGGATCATCATCGTCGATCCACGCCGCACCACCAGGGTTTCGGCCTGCGAGGCGGAAGCCGGCAAGGAGGGCGTGCTGCATCTCGCGATCAACTCCGGCACCGATCTCGCCCTGTTCAACGCCCTGTTCACCGAGATCGTCGACAAGGGCTGGATTGATCGCGCCTTCATCGCCGCCTCCACCACCGGCTTCGACGAAGCGGTGCGGGCGAACCGGATGAGCATCGAGGACGCCGCCCGCATCACCGCCCTCAAGCCGGAGGACATCCGCAAGGCAGCGGCCTGGATCGCCGAACCGAAACAGGGCGGGTCGCGGCGACGAACCATGTTCGCCTAGGAAAAGCGCCTGATCAGGGGCAACGACAACTACCGCACCAACCAGGCCCTGGTGAACATCGCGCTGGCCACTGGCAACATCGGCCGCCCTGGCGGCGGCTGCGTGCGCCTCGGCGGCCACCAGGAGGGCTACTCCCGCCCCTGAGACGCCCATGTCGGCCGCCCAGCCGCTTATGTCGACCAGCTGCTGATCCGCGGCCAGGGCGGTATCCACCACGTCTGGGGCTGCGACCACTTCAAGACCACGCTGAACGCCGCCGAGTTCAAGCGGGTCTACAAGCGGCGCACCGACATGGTGAAGGACGCCATGGACCGCGTGCCAGCAGGGGATCGCAAGGCGCTGGTCGATGAGATCATGCGCGCAATCCGCCAGGGCGGCCTGTTCTCGGTCGACATCGACATCGTGCCGTCGCAGATCGGCGCCTGCAGCCATGTCGTCTTGCCCGCCGCCACCTCGGGCGAGATGAATCTCACCTCGATGAACGGGGACGGCGCATGCGGCTGACCGAACGCTCCATGGACCCGCCGGGCGAGGCGCTCCCCGACTGCCTGATCGTCGCCAGGCTCGCCCAGGCGCTCGAGCGCACGTGGCGGGCTGCCGGCCGTCATGACATCGCCGACCGCTTCAAGGGCTACGACTGGAAGACCGAGGAAGACGCCTTCAACGACGGCTATCGCAAGCACGAGAAGGGTGGTGAGTTCGTCACCTATGAGCGGTTGCGCGCGATGGGCACGAACGGCTTCCAGGAACCGGCCGTCGGCTTTGAGGGCGGCGGCGGCCAGGGTGGACGTGGCACGTTGCCCGCAGGAGCCTCAGCCCCCACGGGCCGCATCATCGGCACCAAGCGCCTCTACGCCGACGGCAAGTTCGGCCGCCCAGACGGCAAGGCGATGTTCGCGCAAGCGCAGTGGCTTGGACTGCAGGCACCGGGCAAGGAAGCGGAGAAGAACCGCTATCCATTCCTGGTCAACAACGGACGCTCCAACCAGGTCTGGCAGTCCGCCTACCTCGACAAAGCCAATCCGTTCCTGCGCGACCGCTTCCCGCTGCCCTTCATCGAGATGAACCCTGCCGACATGGCGGAACTCGGCGTCATCCAAGGCGACCTCGTCGAGGTCTTCAACGAGCATGGCTCAACCCAGGCCGTCGCCTGGCCGATG
>CALBEG010000147.1 GCA_937927455.1 uncultured Elioraea sp.
GAGCGTGTGGTGTCCGACGCGACCGAGATCGAGGTTGTCACCGAAGGCCTTTTGGTGCGCCGGCTGCAGAACGATCCCAGCCTCGAGGGGGTCGGTGCCGTCCTGTTCGACGAGGTGCATGAACGGTCGCTGGAGACCGACCTTGCGCTCGCCCTTGCCCGAGAGGTGCAGGCTACCCTTCGTCCTGACCTTCGGCTGGTGGCGATGTCCGCTACGTTGGATGCGGCGGCCTTCGCTCGCCTTCTTGCCGCCCCGGTGGTCGAGAGCGCGGGGCGGACGTTTCCGGTGGAGATCGTCTGGGCCGCGCGCGACCTCGCCGATGCGCGTGAGCTGCCGGAAGCGGCTGTCGCCGCCATCCGTCGCGCGCTCGCCTCCGTTGCGGGCGACGTGCTCGTCTTCCTCCCCGGTATGGCGGAGATCCGCCGCGTCGAAGCCCTTCTCGCCGAGGATCGGGGGCTCGGCGCCGTCGTCCGCCCCCTGCACGGCGACCTTTCCCCGAAGGCGCAGGACCTCGCCCTCCGCCCCGATGAGGCGGGGCGGCGCAAAGTGATCCTCGCCACCGCGATCGCCGAGACCTCGCTCACCGTCGAGGGCGTGCGGGCAGTGGTGGACGGGGGCTTCCGCCGTGCGCCACGCTTCGACCCGGGCACGGGACTGACGCGTCTGGCCACGGTGCGGATCTCACGCGCCTCAGCCGAACAAAGGGCCGGGCGGGCGGGCCGCCTTGGCCCCGGCGTGTGTTTCCGCCTGTGGACCGACGCGTTGCACCGCGGCCTTGCCGCACGCGATCGGCCCGAGATCCTCGACGCTGACCTCGCTCCCCTCGCCCTCGACCTCGCCGCCTGGGGGGCGGAGCCCGGTTCGGTGTCCTTCCTCGATCCTCCGCCAGACGGCGCATTCGCCGCGGCCCGCAACCTTCTCCGTCGCCTTGGCGCGCTCGACTCACGGGGCACGATTACCCTCAAGGGGCGTCGAATGGCGCGGCTTGGGGCGCACCCGAGGCTTGCCGCCATGTTGGTCGAGGCGGATGGCGAGGAGGCGGGGCTTGCGTGCGATCTCGCTGCCCTGATCGAGGAGCGCGATACGCTACGGGTTGAGCCGGGTGAGGTGCCGCCCGCCGACATCCGGCTTCGTCTCGGGCGCCTTGCCGGCCCGGCCGCACGCGCTGCCTCCCTGCACCGGCGCCGCTTGGGCCTGCGCGAGAGCGGCGGTCCGGTCCGCGCCGAACGGGCAGGGGCTCTCCTCGCCCGTGCGTTTCCCGACCGGGTGGCGATGGCGCGTGGCGAGCACGGCGCTTTTCTGCTCGCCTCAGGCCGCGGCGCGCGGCTTCCGGCCACCGATGCGCTCGCCGACGAGGCTTTCCTCGCTGTCGCCGCCCTTGACCTCTCGGGGCGGGAGGCGCGGATCCGGCTCGCCGCCCCGCTCACGCGCGAGGAGATCGAGCACCTGTTCGGCGCCGACATCGTGACGGAGGAGAGCGTGTTCTGGGACGAGGCGGCGGGGGCGGTGCGGGCACGGCGGCGGCGCCTCTTCGGCGCGCTTGTCCTCGAGGAGAGCCCGATCGCTCGCCCTGAGCCGGCGCTGGTCGCGCGAGGGCTCTGCGCGGGGGTGCGGGCCAGGGGCCTTTCTGCCCTGCCCTGGACGGATGCCGCGCGCAACCTGCAGGCGCGCGCCACCCTGATGCATGGGCTCGATCCCGCCTGGCCGGATTTTTCCGACCAGTCACTCCTGGCCACCCTGGAGGACTGGCTCGCCCCCTTCCTGGCTGGCCTGACACGGCTGGAAGAGCTTTCGTCTCTCGACCTCGTCTCTGTTCTGCGTTCTGTCCTTGGGTCGGATCGGGTGTCCGAACTGGACCGCGGCCTTCCCACCCACCTCGCCCTGCCGAGCGGGGGTAGGGGGGTGATTGACTACACGCGCAGCCCGCCCACCCTTTCCGCCCGCGCCCAGGCCCTGTTCGGGCTCAGCACGCTGCCGCGGCTCGCCTGCGGGCGGGTGCCGCTTCAGGTCGAACTCCTCTCCCCGGCCGGGCGGCCGATCGCGGTGACGGGCGATCTCGCCTCCTTCTGGCGCGGCGGCTGGGCGGAGGTGCGCAAGGCGATGCGCGGCCGCTACCCCAAGCACGCCTGGCCTGAGGACCCCTCCGTGCCGCTCAGCCCCGTCGCGAGGCCAGCCAGCCGGCCATGACCAGGGCGGGGGCGGCGAACACCGCCCAGGCAGCCCGATAGCCGATCGCGGAGGCAGCGAGGCCGAAGAGCGCAGGCAACGCGATCTGGCCAATCTGCACGTAGAAGAGAACGCCGCCCGTCGCTGGCCCCGCCCTTCCGGGCGGTGCAAGACGCGCAACCTCTGCGAGCATCAGCCCGTGAAAGGCCATCACGGTCGCTGAGCCGAGGAGCAGTGCCGCGAGGATCATCCCTTCGCCCGCCCCGCGCGGCAGGGCGGCGAGAGCGCCGAAGGCGGCCGCGGTGCCAATGCCGATGCCTGCGAGCACGGCTCGCGTCGGCACAATGCGGCCGCCGAGCCAGCCCCAGAAGATGCGGCCCGGGATCGCAATCAGCGTGGCCAGGCTGAACAAGGCGCCCGCGGCGGCAAGGCTGCGACCCTGCACCTCGACAAGGTAGACGACGGCGAAGGTCATGTGCACGATCTGCAGACCCACATAAACCACCGCCATCGCCGTGATGGGGGTGAGAGCGGGGGTCCAGACCATGCGCAGCGTCTCGCCGAAGGCGGCGATGCGAAGCGGGGCGGAGGGGTCGCGATCGGCGTCGCAGCGTGCCCGCCAGGGCTGGAGGGCCAAAGCGAGCACGCCGCACAGCAGGCCCGAAAGCAGGAGCGCGCCGCGCCACCCGGCGGCTTCGGCAAAGCCCGGCGCAAGCAGGCCCGTGAGCGCTGCGCCCAAGGGCACTCCCGTCTGCTTGATCGAGAAGTAGAGGGGCTGCTGAGCGATGGGAACGACGCGCGCCAGCACATGCGAAGAGGCCGGCGTGGAGACGACGGAGCCGACGCCGACCAGAAGCGCGCCGAACGCGACCAGGCCCGCCCCGTCCGGCGCGCCCACGGCAAGCCCAGCCCCGGCGAGCGCCAGCGCGACCTGGGCCACGCGAAACCCGCCCCAGCGCCTGAGCGGGGCGGCGATCGCCACCGTGCCGGCCATGGCGGCGGCCGAAGCGAGCGCTGCGTAAGTTCCGGCATGCGACGGGTCGATGCCAAGATCGGCCCCGATGGCGGGGGCGAGCACCGGAACC
>CALBEG010000148.1 GCA_937927455.1 uncultured Elioraea sp.
TTCGCCGATGCCTTCGCGCGCGCTTGGTTCAAGCTCACGCATCGCGACATGGGCCCGAAGTCGCGCTATCTCGGGCCGCTCGTGCCGGCTGAGGACCTGATCTGGCAGGACCCTCTGCCGGCTGTCGATCATCCGCTGATCGAGGCCGATGACATCGCGGGGCTGAAGGCGAAAATCCTCGCGTCCGGCATCCCGCTCTCACGGCTCGTCTACACGGCGTGGTCGGCGGCCGCGTCGTTCCGCAACTCGGACAAGCGCGGCGGGGCGAACGGGGCGCGCATCCGCCTCGCGCCGCAAAAGGACTGGGAGTCGAACGAGCCCGCCGAACTCGCCACGGTGCTCGCCACCCTCGAGGGCATTAAGCGGGACTTCGATGCGTCTGCTGCTGGCGGCAAGAAGGTCTCGCTCGCGGATCTCATCGTGCTCGCCGGCACAGCAGCGGTGGAGAAAGCGGCGGCCGATGCGGGCTTTCCGGTAGAGGTGCCGTTCCATCCGGGGCGGACGGACGCGCGCGAGGATCAAACCGACATCGACTCGTTCCGGGTGCTTGAACCGCTCGCCGACGGGTTCCGCAACTACGCGCGCAGTGCGGTTCTGCCGGTGGAGGATCTGCTTCTCGACAAGGCGAACCTGCTCACCTTGGCCGCACCAGAAATGACCGTGCTGGTGGGCGGCATGCGCGTGCTCGGTGCCACCTTCGGGGGCGCAAAGCACGGCGTGTTCACCGATCGGCCGGGGGTGCTGAGCACCGACTTCTTCCGCACGCTCTGTGACATGAGCCTGGAGTGGGTGCCGCTCACCGAAGGGCGCGAGCTGTTTGAGGGGCGTGATCGCAAGAGTGGTGCGAAGAAGTGGACGGCGACGCGGGTTGATCTCATCTTTGGCGCCAACTCGCAACTTCGCGCGCTCGCTGAGCTCTACGCCCAGGACGACAACCGCGAGAAGTTCGTTCACGACTTCGTCGCGGCCTGGACCAAGGTGATGGAGCTCGATCGGTTCGACCTGCACGGCTGAGCGGGCGCAGAGGGCGGGGTCGGTCGGACCCCGCCCCGTCGCTGCGCACGTTTGGGCGGTGCCGCCTCGGGGAACCCCCCGTTCTCATCTGCTCGGGCTTGCCTGGGATGGCGCCGTTCAGAACGGGAACTGCAAGGTGACGCCGGGGGTGGCGTCGAGCAGGAGGTCGCGCAGGGTGCTGTTCGGATCGCGCGGTGTCGGCCCGTCTGACGCGCCCGGGCGTCGCGGTTCCTCCGGCACACCGGGGGCGAGCCGGACACCCGGCGCGAGCTCCAACTTGGGCCGATCCGCCTCCGACGCGGGGTCGGGCACCAGCGAAGGACCGGGCAGGGGGGCGGTATCGGGCGGCGGCAGCGGCCACGGCGGCGGCAACGGCAGGGGTGCCGCGGCCCAACCGAGCAGAAGCCACACCGAAGGGGTCATTCCGGCACGCCGCCGCTGAGCGGCGCCAGGCTTCCTTGCCGCCACGCCTCCAGCGCCCACGAGACAGAGCGGAAGGCAAGTTCCTGCCAGGGGATGTCATCCCACGCGACCAGCGCGACCTCGCTCGACTCCGGTGTGGCGTGGATGGCGGCTGGGTCGAGCAATCGCGCCCGGTAGTAGAGGTGCACTTGGCCGATGCGGGCGATGGAGTAGACGCCGATCAGGCCTTCGATGGCGAGGCGCGCATTCGCCTCTTCCAGCGCTTCGCGGGCGGCGCCTTCTTCGGCGGTTTCGCCCATTTCCATGAAGCCGGCGGGAAGGGTCCAGTAGCCGAGCCGGGGTTCGATGGCGCGGCGGCACAGCAGGACGCGCCCGTCCGGCACGGTGGCGACCGCGCCGACGATGACCTTCGGGTTCTCGTAGGCGATGAAGCCGCACTCGGGGCAGGTGAGGCGTTCGCGATGGTCGCCCGGGGGGATGGTGCGCAGGCGCGGGCCGGTGGTCATGGTCTGCACCATCGGCCGGGTCGCCCGTTTCGCCAAGGGGAGTTTACGCCTGTCTTCCGGTCAGAGCTGCGCGAGGGGGTGTGGGGAGCGGGCCAATAGAGCCGAATTGGGGACGGGCGGATGGGCGCTGGGGGTTGATGGGGGCAGGTGCTGAAGCGAGGACCGATCGAGGGCGGGCCGGGCAGGGTGGCGATGGGTGGGTCAGCCCGAGTCCAGGGCGCTCTTCGACCCGCGCGTTGCTCCAGAGAAAAGACGCGTGCGGTGAGGGGCGGACCGGGCTGGACGTTTCGCTAAGGTCACAGCTCCTCGCTGACGCGAGAGCGGCTGCCGGCGAGCCCTGGCGAGTGGGCACAATCCGTGATTCGAGAGCAGTGTGTGTGTTTGGACGGCGTGTGTGCGTGCCGCTGGCTTGCGACCTACGTCGCGGGCGTTTTGGTTGCTGCCGGGTCGTCCCACATTTTCGGGCGCCGCTTCCCGATTCAGCGACCGCCCGCCATGTGGCGGAGGTGAGGCGAAGGGGCCCCCGAGGTTCTTCGCGCGTTTTCCGAGACGGCGACCGCCCGCCGTTTGGCGGAGGGTCAGACCGTCAGGTTCAGCAGCGACCCGCGCGGCAACGGCGCGGTGGGAGCGGCATCCAGTGGGGCGAGTGGCTGCGCTGGCTTGGCGGGGACCTGGACCTTGGCCCGCTCCACCCCCGCAGGCATGGCGGCAGCGGCCCCGGTGGCACGACTGCCCTGAACCTGCAGTGCGGCGGAGGCCGACTGCGTGACGGCGGCGAGGGAGGCGAGCGAGACCATGCGCAGAGTTCTAACCCGCATTAGTTAACAGTGCGTTAATGCGGGCTGTGGCGCAACTCGTACAATCGTAGGTGGGACGGGCGGCGCGCCACCAATTCGCCGGGCGCCGCACGCCCGCCAGCCCCGCGTGAGGCCGCCCCCTCAGGCGGAGAGAGCGGCCACCCCGGGCAGGGTCTTGCCCTCCATCCATTCGAGGAAGGCGCCACCCGCCGCCGAAACGTAGGAGAGCTCCTCCGTCACCCCAGCTTGGCGCAGGGCCGCCACCGTGTCGCCGCCGCCGGCGACGGAAAGGAGCGCCCCGGCCCTGGTCAGCCCCGCCACGCCTTTGGCGACGCGCACGGTCGCCGCATCGAAAGGAGGGGTCTCGAAGGCGCCGAGCGGCCCGTTCCAGATCAGCGTTCGGCAGGAGCCAAGACGCGCGAGGATCGCCTCGCAGGTGAGGGGGCCAACGTCGAGGATCATCGCATCCTCCGGCACGCGATCCACCGTCACCGTCTCGGTCGGCGGGTTGGGTTTGAACGCGCGCGCCACCACCGCATCGAGGGGCAGCACGATCGCGCAGCCGGAGTGTTCCGCCCTCGCCGCGATCTCGCGCGCCGTGGCGTGCAGGTCGGGCTCCTGCAAGCTCTTGCCGACGCCAAGCCCCCGCGCGGCAAGGAACGTGTTGGCCATCGCGCCGCCGATGATCAGCACGTCCACCTTGCCGACCAGGTTGCCCAGGAGGTCGAGCTTGGTCGAAACCTTCGCCCCGCCGACGATCGCGGCAACAGGCCGCGCGGGCGTGCCGAGCGCCTTCTCCAGCGCCTCGAGCTCAGCCTGCATCAGCCGCCCGGCATAGGCTGGCAGACGGTGTGCGACCGCCTCGGTCGAGGCATGCGCGCGATGCGCTGCCGAAAAGGCGTCGTTGACGTAGACGTCGCCCAGTTTCGCCAGCGCCTCGGCGAAGGCTGGATCGTTCTCCTCCTCCCCAGGATGAAAGCGCGTGTTCTCGAGCACGACCACGTCGCCCTCGCGCAAGGCAGCCACCGCGCGTTGCGCCGGTTCGCCGATGCAGTCGTCAGCGAAGGCGACCGGGCGGCCGAGCACGGTGCTCAGCGCTTCCGCGACGGGCCGAAGCGACATCGAGGGCACGCGCTTGCCTTTCGGGCGATCGAAGTGAGAGAGCACGATCACCTTCGCGCCCTTCTCGGCGAGCTCGCGGATGGTGGGCGAAAGGCGTTCGAGCCGGGTGAGGTCGCTCACCCGCCCGTCCTGCATCGGCACGTTGAGGTCGGCCCGCAGCAGAACCCGTTTCCCGCGCGGATCGAGCGTATCGAGCGTGCGGAAGGCCGCCATCTCAGAGCCTCCCCAGGAGCGCGGCGGTGTCGCACATGCGGTTGGAGAAGCCCCATTCGTTGTCGTACCAGCTCATCACCCGCACGAACGTGCCCTCGATCACCGCGGTCTGGGTGGCGTCGAAGGTCGACGAGGCCGGGCAGTGGTTGAAGTCAACACTCACCAGCTTCTCCTCGTTGTAGTCGAGGATGCCCTTGAGCGGGCCCTCGGCCGCGGCCCTCATCGCAGCGTTCACTTCGTCCTTCGTCACCGGGCGTTTCACGACCGCATCGAGCGAGACGAGAGAGACATTCGGGGTGGGCACGCGGATCGCGGTGCCATCCAGCTTGCCCTTCAGTTCGGGAATGACGAGCCCGATCGCCTTCGCCGCACCCGTCGTGGTCGGGATGATCGACACGGCGGCGGCGCGGGCACGATGGAGGTCGCGGTGCAGCGTATCCACCGTGCGCTGATCGCCCGTATAGGCGTGGATGGTCACCATGTAGCCGCGCTCCACGCCGAACGCCTCGTGCAGCACCTTCACCACGGGGGCGAGGCAGTTCGTGGTGCAAGAGCCGTTGGAGACGACAGTCATGTCCTTCGTCAGCGTGGTGTGGTTCACGCCATAGACGATGGTGGCGTCGGCCTGATCGGCGGGCGCGCTCACCAGCACCTTGCGCGCGCCGGCGGCAAGCAGAGGCTGGGCCTTCTCCTTGGAGGTGAACAGGCCCGTGCACTCCATCGCCACATCGACTCCGGAGAGCGGCAACTGGGCAGGGTCCTTGATCGCGGTGACCTTGATCGGGCCCCAGCTGCGGTTGCCGTGGCGGAGGGTGATGGTGTCGGCCCCGGTTTCAACCACGCCGGGGAAGCGGCCATGCACGCTGTCGTAACGGAACAGGTGCGCATTGGCCTCGACGCTGCCGAGGTCGTTGATCAGCACGCACTCAAGATCATCGCGCGCGGATTCCACCATTGCGCGCAAAACCAGCCGGCCGATTCGGCCGAAACCATTGATCGCGATCTTTACCGCCATGACGTCCGCCCTTCCGTTGCTTGCTTCGAAGGTAGAGAAGTTTCAGGATAATCGTCGGAGCACGGCTTGCGCCACCCCTTCCGGCGTCGGCCGCTGCAGGGAAGACCCGGCCGCGTGCGAAGGCGGCGAGACCGTTTCGGGTCCGATGAACAGGCCCGAGAGGCCGAGCCAGCGTTCCCAGCCCTGCGCGATCCCGCACTCAATGCCGACGCGCAACACCCCGCCGAGCACGAGCGCGCGCCAAGCCTCGTCCTGGGCAGCGAACAGCTCGAAGCAGGGCAGCGAAACGACGGCGACAGCCACGCCGTGCGCCTGCAGGAGGTCGCGCGCGGCGAGCGCGACAGCCACCTCCGCTCCGCTGGCGATCAGCGTGGCTTGGCGCGGTCCATCCGCTTCCGCCAGCACATAGCCGCCGCGCGCCGAAAGGTTTTCCGCCACCGGGCTCGTGCGCACGGCGGGGACGACCTCTTCGCTCACCGCGAGGACGGAGGGGCCGTCGTCCCGGGACGCCGCCAGCGCCCAAGCCTCGGCCAGCTCCACCGCGTCTGCGGGGCGGAACACGAAGAGGTTCGGGATGGCACGCAACGCGGCGAGGTGGTCGTGCCCGGTCGAGGCTCCGGCGATGGCGCCATCGGCCGCTGCGCTGCCCGTCCCGTCCTCGCTCAGCACGTGGATCACACGCCTCCGCAGGCGCGCCGCGAGACGAAGGGCGGGACGAAGGCAATCGGCACGAGCAAGCGCGGTGCTGCCGACGGGGATCGCGCCGCCGTGCGCGGCAAGCCCGCTGATGGCCGATGCCAGAGCCTGGCGTCGCCCTCGCGTCGGGATCGGCACGCCCCCCCGGGTTCCGGACGGGGAAGCCGCACCGTTCGACGGCGCACGCACCGCACCAGAGCCGTCGGACAGATCGATGAGTTCGGGGATTGCAGCAGCCAGGATCGCCAGCGCCTGCCGGCTCGCCTCCGCGGTCGCCATGGAGGATCGGTCGGCGGCGAGCTGCGCCTTCCAGGCGTCGAGCCCGAAGCGCCAAGCCTCCGGCAGACGACCCAGAAGCGCGCGGTCGAACTCGTCGCGCAAGGGGCTCCTCTGGTGGCGGCGGCGCCAGCCAAGCCGTTCGCGCGCGCCGCGACGCGCAGCCTCGGCCCAGGCCCGGGCGAGGTCGGGGGGAACCCCGTCCTCGTCGCCGGCCGCCGCCTGCCACGGGCTGCCGCCGGTGCGGCAGAGGATCAGGGTCGGTCGCGCCGCACGGACCGCGTAGGCGAGTGCGGCCGCGACCTGGTCGGGATCGTCGGCCTCGATCCCTCTCGTCGCCCAACCATGGGCGGCGAAACACCGCAGCACCTCGTCCGAATCGGCTGGATCGCCACGCCGGTCGGGCGCCCACGCCGCCGCCTCGGCCAGGACCGTGATCCGGGAGAGTTTCAGCGCGCCGGCAAGAGAGGCTGCCTCGTGCCACGCACCAGAGATCACCTCCTCGGCAGAGGCGATCACCCAGGTGCGGTGATCGACCAGGGAACGGCCGAACCGGGAGGCAAGGATCCGCTCCGCCAACGCCAATCCGACCGCGATGGCGAGCCCTCGTCCGCCTGCGCCAGACAGGACCAAGCGTTCGTCCTGCTCCGCCCTCGCGTGCTGAATGGCCTGGCCGGTCAAGGTGTCAAGGGCGGCGCGGAGGAGCCCAGCGTCCTCGTCGGCAAGCACGACGCGGTCGCGGTCCGGCCAGTGCGGGTCCGCCGAGTCGAACTTCAGAAACCGGGTCCACAGCACCGTTGCGACTTCGGCCATGCCGAGCGCAAAGCGCGCGCGATCGGCCCTGTCGGCGCCGAGGGAAGCGAGAATACCGACCCGGAGAGCCCCTGCCAGGGCCCGGTCGATCCCGGCACCGTCATCTTCGGCAGCGGCGCGCGGCGGGAGCGGCGCGACTTTCTCCCCTTGGGCTGCGGTGACGTCCACCGCGCTCTCCTTCAACCCCTTCTGGACGGGGCCGCTATATTCAGCGCAGCGCCCGCCGGCAAGGCCGAGCGTCGCGCCCGCCCCGTCCCGTCCGTCGGCGCGGGGGCTTGGGTTGCTCTTGCCTCCAGCGCGCGCGTGCCGCATCAGATGTGGCGGGTTCGGGCCCCTCTGGCGGAGGGACCGGCGCGGCCGAGCCACCCGCGGCCGCGATCCCGGCACCGCGATGTCGGACCCCGCCGCCCCCTCGCCGGGCGGCCGCCCCTGCCGTTCGACGGGTGCGCGGTGACGGTCCGATGTCTGCTCCCTGGTGGTTCTGGCTTCTCTTCAACGCCTTCATCCTCGCCCTGCTGCTGGTCGATCTCGGCGTGTTGACGAAGCGCGATCGCGCCATCCCGGTGCAGGAGGCGCTGTT
>CALBEG010000149.1 GCA_937927455.1 uncultured Elioraea sp.
GAGGGCCTCATCCGCTACCTGATGCGGCACTGGCATACCACGCCGTTCGAGATGGCGGAGATCAAGCTGCACGTAAAGCTGCCGATCTTCGTCGCCCGGCAGTGGATCCGCCACCGGACGGCGAGCGTGAACGAATATTCCGCCCGGTATTCGGTGCTCGATCGCGAGTTCTATGTGCCCGCTCCGGAACATCTGGCGCAACAGAGCGCTACCAACCGGCAGGGGCGGGGCGCGTCCGTCACACCGGAACACGCCGAGGCGGTGCTCAGGGTCCTGCGCGAGGATGCTGCCCGCTGCTACGATCATTACCTCTGGCTCCTCAACGAGGCCGATCCCGGCAACCGGCTCGACCCGGACCGGCCCGGGATTGCGCGCGAACTGGCGCGGATGAACCTCACCCTCAACGTCTATACGCAGTGGTACTGGAAGACGAACCTGCACAACCTGATGCATTTCCTCAGGCTGAGGGCGGATGCTCACGCGCAGTACGAAATCCGCGCCTACGCCGAAGCGATCCTGGGCGTGCTCGATGCCTGGGTGCCGATCACGGCGCGGGCCTTCCGCGACTATCGGCTCTCGGCGGTGACGTTCTCGGGCCCGATGCTCGCTTGCCTCAAGCGCATGCTGGCGGGAGAGGTGGTGACGGCGGAAACAAGCGGCCTCGGCCGTCGGGAGTGGAGGGAGTTCCGGGAGGCCTTGGGCCTGCCCGCATGAGGTGGCGCAGCGCAGCCGGCGCGTTCGCCCCTGCCTATGCCCGGGGCAGCGAGAGTTCCGAGGCGATGCGGCGCAGCAGGCGCTGCGCGGCCCAGATGTCGGCGGCAAGCCGGGTATGCCGGTCACTCACGGGGATGCCGCAGCGCCTCGCTTCGCGCAGGCTGCGGTCCATCGTCGCCAGCGCCCCGCTGAGTTCGGCGAGCCGGATCTGCAGGAACAGCGGGTCTTGCTCGTCTTTCGCGCCTAGCTCAGACGGCGCATCATCGGCCGTGCCGAGCGCAGTCCATGTCGCCGACGCTCCCGACACGGGCGTCATCCGTTCTGACACGAAGCCGGGTGTGATGGCGTGCCCATCGTTCATCGACGCCTCCTCCGCAGCCCGCGCACGAAGCGATCGCGCGCCTGTGGCTCTGATTGTTGACGGAGCATCATGGGCAAGACAAACGCGTTCTGCTTTGCGCTAGCGCAAGCTGGGTCTGGGCGGTGAGGGTTATCGTCTTTGGCTCGGTCAACATCGACCTCGTCTTCGCCGTGCCCCGCCTGCCAGCCCCCGGCGAGACGGCGCTCGCGCCTTCGGTCCGCCTCGAGCCGGGGGGAAAGGGCGCAAACCAGGCGGTGGCGGCGGCGCGCGACGGAGCCTCTGTTGCCCTCGCCGGGGCGGTGGGGCGCGATGCGTTCGCCGAACGAGCGCTCTCGGGGCTGCGCGCCGCCGGGGTCGACCTGTCTCGGCTCGCTATCGTCGACGAACCGACGGGCTGTGCCGCCATCGCGGTGGACGGGGAGGGGCGGAACCAGATCCTCGTCGCTGCCGGAGCCAACCTCTCTGCACGGGCGTCGCAAGTGGCCGATCGGGATCTCGGTCCCGGAACGGTCCTGCTGCTGCAGGGCGAGTGCGACCTGGGCGAGACCGCTTGCCTGATGCAGCGCGCGCGGAACTTGGGGGCGCGCTCCGTGCTGAACCTCGCTCCCTTCGCCGCCCTGTCGCGCGACGTCCTGAAGGCGGCCGAGGTTGTGGTCGTCAATGCGGGCGAGGCGGCGTCGCTCGCCGCACATCTCGCGGTGGAGGCCGAGGCCCCGGCCCTGGCGGCGACATTGGGTGGGGCGGTCATCGTCACGCTTGGTGCCGACGGCGCCGTCCTCGCGCGCGACCAGGGGATGCTCCGTGTGCCCGCACTGCCGGTGGTTGCGCGGGATACCACGGGTGCCGGCGATGCGCTCGTCGGCGTGCTCGGGGCGGGGCTTGCCCGCGGCCTCGACCTGCCCGCAGCCCTGCGGCGCGCCATCGTTGCCGGCTCGCTCGCGTGCACGCGGCCGGGGGCTCAGGCGGGTGTGCCGACAGCGGCGGAGATCGACGCCGCCCTCGCCCGAACATTCACCGCCGGCTAACGTGGATCGTGCGATACTCTCCGCATGCGTCCGCTCGACCGCCTCCTCACCACCGGGCTCATCGTGGCCCGGGCCGCCGCTGCGTCCGGCCTCGTTTGGCTCGCGGTCGCGCCAGCCCTGGCAGCCGGCGCCACAGCCGCCCTTCTGGTCGCGACTGTGACCGCCGGCAGTGCGCGGCGCTCGGCGGCGCCTATTCGAAGATGATCCGCGGCGCGTCCGCCTCGCGTTCCGCCAGCGCTGTCTCACATTTCTCCCATACCCTGCGCGCGATCGCGCGATAGAGCCGCGCTTCCGCCCCGTCGGGAAGAGTGGCGGTGATGGGCGTTCCCTCGTCGGAGGTGGTGCGGATGTCGAGCGCGATCGGGATCTCGCCGAGGAACTCCGTGCCCAGCCGCTCCGCTTCGCGCCGTGCCCCACCATGGCCGAAGATGTCACTGCGGTGCCCGCAGTTGGGGCAGCAGAAGAAGCTCATGTTCTCGATCAGCCCCAGCACGGGCACGTTGGTGCGGGCAAACATGGCAATGCCGCGCCGTGCATCGATCAGCGCCACGTCCTGCGGCGTGGAGACGATCACCGCTCCCGTCAGCGGCACGCGCTGCGCCATGGTCAGCTGCGCATCGCCGGTGCCGGGCGGCATGTCGACCACCATGATGTCGAGCGGGCCCCAATCGACCTGGCCCATCATCTGCTCGAGCGCGCCCATCACCATCGGCCCGCGCCAGATCATCGGAGTCTCCTCCTCGACCAGGAACCCGATGGACATCACCCTCAGCCCCCACTTCTCCATCGGCTGGATCAGGTTGCCCGAGGCGAGCGGGCGGCCGCGGATGCCGAGCATGCGGGGAAGCGAGGGCCCGTAGATGTCGGCATCAAGGAGACCAACCGCGAGACCCTCCTGGGCGAGGGCGATGGCGAGATTGACCGAGGTGGTCGACTTGCCGACACCGCCTTTGCCGGAAGCGACAGCGACGATGGCGCGGGCGTTGGACAGCAGCTGGGTGGGTTTTTGCTGCTGCGCGGCGCCTTGGGCGGGGGCAGCGGCGGGGCGGTGGGCGGTGAGGATCGCGCTCGCGTTCAGCACGCCGGGCAGGGCTTGGACCGCCGCCTCGGCCGCACGGCGGACCGGCTCGAGCGAGGCTGCGCGTTCCCGCGGAACCTCCAGGGTGAGGCGCACCAGCCCGTCGCGGATGTCGAGCCCGCCAACCCAGCCGAGCGAGACGACGTCCCGGCCGGTCGCCGGGTCGCGCACAGTGGCGAGAGCGGCCCGCACAGCCGCCTCGGATACCTTCGCCATCGCTTGAAACTCCCTTCGAACCTGTCCATATGCCGCGCACGTGCCGGGGGCGAGCCAGAGTGGCCGCCGCGCGCTCCTCCGTACCAGCGACGATGCCGGGAGATGGGGTGTGGTCCGGCGACTTCCAACGGAGACCGGGGAAGGGCGACGCATGCCTTGGACGAACAATACCGGTGGCGGCCCCTGGGGAGGTCGGCCAGGCGGACCTTGGGGTGGCGGGGGCGGCGGCATGCCCCAGCCCCCGAACATCGACGAGCTTCTGCGCAAGGGGCAGGACTTCGCCCGCCGCTTCCTGCCGCGGGGCTTCGGCGGCGGCCGCGCGCTCGCGATCGTGTCAGCGGTTCTTGTCGGCGCCTGGCTTCTCTCGGGCTTCTATCGCGTGCAGCCGGACGAACAGGGCGTGGTGCTGCGCTTCGGCGCCTTCAACCGAACCACGCCGCCCGGCCTGAACTACGCCCTGCCGTGGCCGATCGAGAGCGTGACCACACCGCGCGTCACGCGCATCAATCGCATCGATGTCGGCTTCCGCAGCGAGGTCGAGGGTGCGCGTCCCGTGCCCACTCGCGTCGTGCCGGAAGAGAGCCTGATGCTGACCGGCGACGAGAACATCATCGACATCAACTTCGCCGTGTTCTGGCGCATCCGCGACGCTGGCGACTTCCTGTTCAACATCCGCAACCCCGAACAGGCGGTGAAGAGCGCGGCCGAGTCAGTGATGCGCGAGGTGATCGGCAAAACGCCGATCCAGCCCGCGCTCACCGAGGCCCGTGCGCAGATCGAACAGGCCGTGCGCGCCGGCACCCAGGCCATGCTCGACCAGTACCGTTCAGGCATCGAGGTCGCGCAGGTTCAGCTGCAGAAGGTCGACCCGCCGGCAGCGGTGATCGACGCCTTCCGCGACGTGCAGCGCGCCAACGCCGACCGCGAGCGTCTGCGCAACGAGGCCGAAGCCTTCCGCAACGACATTATCCCGCGCGCCCGCGGTGAGGCCGAACGGCTGGTGCAGGAGGCGCAAGGCGATCGCGAGGCCCGCATCGCCCGTGCCCGAGGCGAGGCACAGCGGTTCATCCAGGTCTATCAGGCCTACGACCAGGCGCGCGACGTCACCCGGCTTCGTCTCTATCTCGAGACGATGGAGGACATCCTGCGCATCTCGCCCACCGTCGTTGTCGACGAGCGGGTGCAGAACCTGGTGCCGTTCCTGCCGCTCGGCGACCTCAACCGCGCCGCAGCCCCCGCGCAGCAGCAGCGCCCTGCCGGCACCATCGACCGCCCGCTGCCGCTCCCGTCCGGCCCCGCTGCTCCCCCCGGGAGTCCCGCCGCGCGGGTGAGCGGCACCGGTGCCACCATCCGCTGAGCGCGACGCGAGGAGACGCATGTCATGAACCAGAAGGCACTCATCGGTGGCGCGATCGGCGTCGTCGTCGCCGGCGTGCTCACGCTGTCCACCCTGTTCACCGTGCACCAGACGGAGCAGGTGCTGGTCGTGCAATTCGGTAAACCCGTGCGCGTGATCACCGAACCTGGCCTGCACGCCAAGATCCCGTTCATCCAGAACACAATCAGCTTCGACCGTCGTCTGCTGGACTTTGAGGGAAGGTCTGAGGAGGTGATTCTGGGCGATCAGCGCCGTCTGATCGTCGACACCTTCACCCGTTTCCGCATTGTCGATCCGTTGCAGTATTTCCAGACGGTGGGCTTTGGCGAAGGCTCGATCCGTGCCCGCCTTTCCTCAATCGTGCCGTCGGCGCTGCGCCGCGTGCTCGGCAACGAGCCTCTGCTGTCCGTTCTGTCGGAGGATCGCGCGCGTATCATGTCGGAGATACGCCAGCAGGTGAACGCAGAGGCGCGTCGCTTCGGCATCCAGGTCGAAGATGTGCGGATCCGTCGCGCCGACCTGCCGGAGGAGAACACGCAGGCCATCCTGTCGCGGATGCAGACGGAGCGTGAGCGCGTCGCCCGCGAGGCGCGCGCGGAAGGTGCTGAAGTCGCGGCCCGCATCCGCGCGTCCGCTGAGCGCGAGCGCACCGTGATCCTCGCCGAAGCCCAGGCGCAGGCGGACATCATCCGCGGGTCGGGCGAACAGGAGGCGATCCGCATCTTTGCCGATGCGTTCAACCGCGACCGCGAGTTTTTCGCCTTCTGGCGTTCCATGCAGGCCTATCGCGAGGCTTTCGGCGAGGAGGCACAGTCGCGTCTCGTCCTCACGCCCGACAGCGATTTCTTCCGCTTCTTCCGCGAAATCCCGAAGGACGTGCGGGCGGCCGACGCGCGTTGACGGAACTAGGCGGCGGCAAACAGGGTTGAGGGCCGGGGCTGTTGCTTCGGCGGCTAGATGAGCATTGCGGGTCTGCTCGCAGGGGTCGGTTTGGTCCTCGCCCTCGAAGGGCTCGTCTACGCCGCGTTTCCCGACGCAGTGAGGCGAGCCCTCGCCGCGCTGGCGGAACTGCCTGAGGCGACACTGCGGGGGCTTGGCCTTGCCATCGCGGGATGTGGCGCTGCCCTGGTCCTGGTCGTCGCCGCGCTTTGACCGCGCGGGGGGCGGGCACAGGACCTCGGCGCGCCTGCTGATCAGAAGCGCGGGAGCCGCCCGCTGCCCATCTTTCGGTGATGAAACTGTTGCCTGAAGATTGAACAGCAAAGACCGAGGCGGGCTTTCACCCCGGCCTTTTGAGAGGACGCGACACGACATGATCCGCACAGTCCGTAGCCTTGCCGCCGCCGTTGCGATCGGGCTTGCCGCCCCACTCTCGGCCCCGCCCGCGCTGGCGCGCGCGGTCCCCGAAAGCTTCGCCGACCTTGCCGAACGGCTGCTGCCTTCGGTGGTGAACATCTCCACGACGCAGACCGTGCTTGCCGGGCGCGAGCGCCAGGGGCCGGAGACACCGCAGTTCCCGCCCGGTTCGCCGTTCGAGGAGTTTTTCCGCGAGTTCTTCGACCGCCAGCAGAGGCAGGGTCAGGGCCCGCAGCAGAGGCCCCGGCGCGCGCAGTCGCTCGGGTCGGGCTTCATCATTGCCTACGAGAACGGCGAGGGCTTCATTGTCACCAACAACCATGTCATCGACGGCGCGGATGAGGTGAACGTCATCCTGCACGACAACACGAGCCTGCGGGCCGAGGTGGTCGGGCGGGATCCGCGCACGGACCTCGCGCTGCTGAAGGTGCGAAGCGAAAAGCCGCTCACTCCGGTTCGCTTTGGCAACTCCGATGCCCTGCGGATCGGCGACTGGGTGCTTGCCATCGGCAACCCGTTCGGCCTTGGCGGTACCGTGACTGCCGGCATCGTCTCCGCCCGCGGGCGTGACATTCGCATCGGGCCCTACGACGACTTCATCCAGACTGACGCCGCGATCAACCGCGGCAACTCGGGCGGGCCCCTGTTCAACATGGCGGGCGAAGTGGTGGGCGTGAACACCGCCATCTTTTCGCCCACTGGCGGGTCGATCGGCATTGGCTTCGCCATTCCCTCCGCCATTGCGCAAAGCGTGGTGAGCCAGTTGCGCGAACACGGGCGCATCCGTCGCGGCTGGCTCGGCGTGCGCATCCAGCAAGTGACGGATGAGATTGCGGAAAGTGTTGGGCTTCCGGGCGGGGCGCGCGGCGCACTCGTCGCCGGGGTGAATGAGGGCGGGCCTGCAGACAAGGCCCGGCTGCAGAACGGCGACATCATCCTCGAGTTCAACAACCAGGAAATCCGGGAGATGCGCATCCTGCCGCGCGTGGTTGCGGACACCCCGATCGGCCGTGAGGTACCGGTGGTCATTTGGCGCAACGGCAAGCGCGAAACCGTGCGAATCACGGTGGGGGAGCTGCCGGACGATGCGCAGCTCGCCGCCGCCACGCCGGGGCCGCAGGATCGTGGCGGCCGGCCGGTGGATGTGCCGGGAACGGGGCTTCGCCTCTCCGCCATCACTCCAGAGCTCCGCGACCGCTTCGGCCTGCCGCAGGACGCGCGCGGCGTGCTTGTGGTCGAGGTCGACCCGAACAGCGCAGCCGCGGAGCGCGGCGTTCGCCCCGGCGACCTCATTCTCGAGGTGCAGCAGGAGACCGTGTCCAACCCGGCTGAGGTGCGCGAGCGGTTCGACCGCGCGCGGCAGACGGGCCGGCGCAACGTGCTCGTGTTGCTTGAGAGCCAGGGCGGGCAGGGCCCGCGCTGGGTGGCGATTCCCGTCGGTCGCAGCTGAGGCGGGTGGCTTGCGAGGAGGGGGGAGGCGCAGGGCCCCGCCTCGGCCTCAGGGCCCGCGAACCTCTTCCCCGCGGTAGCCTTGCAACCACAGGAGCGCGCGTAGGTCGGCGTGACTGATCTTGACCCGCGCTGCCGCCGTCACAGCCGGTTTCGCCCGATACGCAACGCCGAGCCCCGCCGCCAGCAGCATCGGCAGGTCGTTCGCCCCGTCTCCCACCGCGACCGTGTCGGCCAGCGACACGCTGTGCTCTTCGGCCAGAGCGCGCAGGGTCGCCTCCTTCGTGGTGCGATCGAGGATCGGCTCGACCACCCGTCCGGCGAGCTTGCCCTCCTCGATGATCAGGTCGTTTGCGCGATCGAGATGGAAGCCCAATGCCTCGCGCACCCGAGCGGTGAAGAAACGGAACCCTCCCGAAACGAGGGCGCAGACTGCGCCGTGCGCGCGCATGGTGGCGACGAGCTCCGCTGCGCCGGGCATGATGGCGACCCGCTCCCAGGTCTTCTCGAGCGCCTCAGCCGAGAGACCCTTGAGCATGCCGACCCGTTCGCGCAGCGCGCCCGCGAAATCGAGCTCGCCGGCCATGGCGCGGGCGGTGATGGCGGCGATTCGCTCCTTTAGCCCCGCGAAGTCGGCGAGCTCGTCGAGCGTCTCGCCGACGACGATGGTACTGTCCATGTCAGCAACGAGGATGCGCTTGCGCCGGCCTTCAGCGGGCAGCACGGCGAGGTCGATTGGTGCGCCGGCGAAGGCGGCGCCCGCGGCTGCCTCGGCCGTTTCGGGGGCGATGTCTGAGAAAGGGAGGTCCGCTGCTTCACCGGGGGAGAGCCAGGTGGCGGGGCGGACAGTCGCGCCCGCGACGCGCAAAGCCGCTGCCGCTTCGCGCAGCTGGGCATTGTCCAGCGCAGGGCCTGCGGCCGGCGCGATCAGGGTCAGAACCAGGTCCATGGCAGGGTGGTGCGATGGCCGAGGCTGAGGCGCAAGCCGCGGACGATGAAGGCCTGCCGCGCGCGCTGATCGTCTCGGGCCCGACAGCCTCTGGCAAATCAGCCCTTGCCCTGGTGCTTGCCGAACGCTGTGGCGGTGCGGTGATCAACGCCGACTCGATGCAGGTCTATCGCGACCTCTGCGTGCTCACCGCCCGTCCCTCTCCCGAGGATGAGGCGCGCGCCCCGCACCTGCTCTACGGCGTGCGCGATGCGGCGGATGCGGCGGATGCGGCCTGGTTCCGGCAGGCGGCACTCGCTGCCATGGAGGAGGCGAGAGGGCTTGGGCGCGTACCCATCCTGTGCGGCGGAACGGGGCTGTGGCTGGAGGCGCTTGTGCGGGGGATCGGAGAGATCCCGCCCGTGCCTGCTGCGATCCGCGCCGAGGCTCGGCGTCTTGCTGCCGAACTCGGCGCGCCCGCGTTACACGCGCGCCTTGCAGAACGTGACCCTGAAACGGCTGCCCTGCTTCATCCCTCCGACAGCCAGCGCGTGATTAGGGCCTGGGAGGTGCTGCAGGCCACTGGAAAAGGTCTTGCCGCCTGGTGGCGCGGGAGGGCGTATGCGCCAGCGCCGTGGCTGTTCGCGCACATTCTGCTCGATCCGCCGCGCGATCGCCTGCGCGCCGCCATCAACGCCCGCTTCCTCGCGATGCTTGAGCGCGGCGCTGTCGACGAGGTGCAGCGTCTACTCGCGCGAGGCCTCGATCCTGCCCTGCCAGCAATGCGCGCGCACGGTGTGCCTCCGCTGGCGGCCGCCATCCGTGGCGAGATCCCGCTCGCCGAAGCGGTGGCTAAGGCCCAGGCCCAGGTCCGGCAATATGCCAAGCGTCAAGGCACGTGGTTCCGGCACCGCAGGCTGGCGCCGGTGGAGCAGACTTTCATCATTCGATCCTGGATCGGCACTTCCGCGCAATTTTCAGAAAAAGACATGGCAGAGTTGTTTTCGTTTGTTGATGCTTTCCTGTTGACGCACCGCGGCGCGGCCCGGATAACTCACCTGCGGCCCGGGCCTGCCCAGGCTGGGCAAGCGGAAGGACCAAGGCCATGACCGCGACCGAGACCCTGAGTGGTGCCGAAATCGTCCTGCGCGCGCTGAAGGATCAGGGCGTGGACGTCATCTTCGGCTACCCAGGCGGGGCGGTGCTGCCGATCTACGACGCGCTCTTTCAGCAGAACGCCATTCGCCACATCCTGGTTCGGCACGAACAGGCGGCGGTGCACGCGGCGGAAGGCTACGCGCGCTCGACCGGCAAGGTGGGTGTGGTGCTGGTCACTTCTGGCCCCGGCGCCACCAACGCGGTGACGGGTCTGGTCGATGCGCTGATGGATTCCATTCCCGTCGTCTGCCTTACGGGCCAGGTGCCCACGCACCTGATCGGCAACGACGCCTTCCAGGAGGCGGACACGACCGGCATTACCCGCCCCGCCACCAAGCACAACTACCTGGTGAAAGATGTGAACGCGCTCGGGCGCATTTTGCACGAGGCCTTCTACGTCGCCCGCTCCGGCCGGCCGGGGCCCGTCGTGGTCGACCTGCCGAAGGATGTGCTGATTGGCCGCGGCGTGTACCAGGGCATGCCCGCCACACCGCACCGCTCCTACAGGCCGGTGGTCGACCCGGATCCGCAGGCAATCGCTCAGGCTGTGCGGATTTTGAAGAACGCGAAGCGGCCGATCGTCTATGCCGGCGGGGGGGTGATCAACTCGGGGCCAGAGGCGTCGCGCCTGCTCACCGAATTCGTGCACCTGACGGGCTTTCCGTGCACCAACACGCTGATGGGCCTTGGCGCCTTCCCGGCGTCCGACCCGCAGTTCCTCGGCATGCTCGGCATGCACGGCACCTACGAGGCCAACCTCGCCATGCATGGCTGCGATGCGATGCTCAACATCGGCGCCCGCTTCGATGATCGCGTCACCGGCCGGCTGCGCGACTTCTCGCCCAATTCGCTGAAGATCCACGCCGACATCGACCCCTCCTCGATCAACAAGAACGTGCGCGTGGATTGCGCCATCGTCGGCGACGCCACGCGCGTGCTCGCTGCTCTGATCGCTGCCTGGAAGGCAGACCCGACGAAGCCCGACACCGGCGCCCTCGCTGCCTGGTGGAAGCAGATCGATCTCTGGCGGTCGCGCGACTGCCTGCGCTACCGCCAGGACGCATCACCCAAAGCGGTGATCAAGCCGCAACACGCGATCAAGCGTCTCTACGAGATCGTGCGTGAGACGGGGCGAGACGTGTTCATCACCACCGAAGTGGGCCAGCACCAGATGTGGGCAGCCCAGTTCTGGAAGTTCGAACGTCCCAATCGCTGGCTCACCTCTGGCGGGCTTGGCACCATGGGCTATGGGCTTCCGGCAGCGATGGGGGCGCAGATCGCGCACCCCGAGGCTCTCGTCATCGACATCGCGGGCGAAGCCTCGATCCTGATGAACATCCAGGAGATGAGCACACTGGCGCAGTACCGCCTGCCGGTGAAGGTGTTCATCCTCAACAACGAGTACATGGGCATGGTGCGCCAGTGGCAGGAACTGCTGCACGGCGGCCGCTACTCGGAGTCCTACTCGGCCGCTCTGCCCGATTTCGTCAAGCTCGCCGAAAGCTTCCACGGCGTCGGTTTGCGCGCAAAGACGCTTGCTGATCTCGATGACGTCATCCGCGAGATGCTCGCGGTCGATCGGGCAGTGATCGCCGACATCTGTGTCGACAAGCACGAGAACTGCTTCCCGATGATCCCCTCGGGGGCGGCGCACAACGAGATGATCCTCGGCCCAGAGGACGAGGCGCCGTCTGGTGCCGCCCAGCCCGGCGTGACCGAGGAAGGCATGGTGCTCGTCTGAGCCGCCTGCGCCAGCCGAGGACCCTCCGCCCATGCTCAAGGCGTTGAGCCCATCCCAGGACACTTCAACCCGGCAGGCGGTGATCGCTGTTCTGGTGGAGAACGAGGCCGGTGTGCTTGCCCGCGTCATCGGTCTCTTCTCTGGCCGCGGCTACAACATCGACAGCCTCACCGTCGCCCCCGTGGACGACGAGAAGCAACTGTCGCGCATCACCATCGTCACCTCCGGAACCGCGATGGTGATCGAGCAGATCAAGGCGCAGCTCGATCGCCTGGTGCCGGTGCACAAGGTGGCCGATCTCACCGTGGAGGGGCCGCACATCGCGCGCGAGCTCGCCTTGATCAAGGTTGCGGGTGCGGGCGAGAAGCGCGTGGAGGCGCTGCGCATCGCAGATGCCTTCCGCGCCCGCGTGGTCGATGCGACAACGGAAAGCTTCGTCTTCGAGATGACCGGAGCGACCGACAAGATCGATGCCTTCGTCGCCCTGATGCGGCCCCTCGGCCTGGTCGAGGTGAGCCGCACGGGCATCGTTGCCATCGCACGCGGGCCGAAAGGCATCGACGGCTGAGCCGCCCGACCCCGCTTGCGGGACAGTGCGACCGCCGCTAGAGCCGGTCCACCACGCCACGACACCGAACCGGAGAGGGAACGAGATGCGCGTCTACTACGATCGCGACGCGGATGTGAACCTGATCAAGGCGAAAAAGGTCGCCGTCATCGGCTACGGCAGCCAGGGCCACGCGCACGCCAACAACCTGCGCGACTCGGGTGTGGCCGAGGTCGTGGTCGGCCTGAGGCGCGGCTCCGCCGGTGTCGCCAAGGCCGAGGCCGCCGGGCTCAAGGTGATGGACCCGGCAGAGGCGGCGGCCTGGGCGGATGTGGTGATGGTGCTGACCCCCGATGAGGGGCAGGGCGATCTGTACCGCGAGAAGCTCGGGCCCAACATGCGCGAGGGTGCCGCGCTGATGTTCGCGCACGGGCTGAACATCCATTTCAACCTGATCGAGCCGCGCCCGGACATGGACGTCGCGATGGTCGCGCCCAAGGGCCCGGGTCACACCGTGCGCAGCGAATATCAGCGCGGCGCGGGCGTGCCGTGCCTGGTCGCGGTGGCGCAGAACGCGTCAGGCAACGCTCTCGAACTCGCGCTCTCCTACGCCTCGGCGATCGGCGGAGGACGCGCAGGCATCATCGAGACAAGCTTCAAAGAGGAGTGCGAGACCGACCTCTTTGGCGAACAGGCTGTGCTGTGCGGTGGCCTCGTCGAGCTGATGAAGGCGGGCTACGAGACGCTGGTGGAGGCCGGGTACGCGCCCGAGATGGCCTATTTTGAGTGCGTGCACGAAATGAAGCTGATCGTCGACCTGATCTACGAGGGCGGCATCGCCAACATGAATTACTCAATCAGCAATACCGCCGAGTTTGGCGAGTACCTCTCTGGCCCCCGCGTGATCGGCGAGGCTTCGCGCGCAGCGATGAAGCAAATTTTGGCCGACATCCAGTCGGGCCGCTTCGCGCGCGAATGGATGCTCGAGAACAAGGTGAACCAAGCCTCATTCAAGGCGATGCGCCGGAGCCTCGCCGCACACCCGATCGAGCAGGTCGGCGAGAAGCTGCGCGCGATGATGCCCTGGATCAAGAAGAACGCGCTGGTCGATCGGAGCCGCAACTGAGCAGTTCTGATCAAGCTCCCCCGGCCTCTCGCCGCGGTGCCGTGCAGGGCGCAGGCGGTGGTGCCACAGTGATACCGTTTCGCGTGCGTGCGGCGCGCTTCGAGCCGGAACGCGTCGTGGTCGGCGGGATCGAGCTGCTGCGCGCCGGTGACGGAGGCGGGCGGCCGGCGATCTTGTTCCTCCACGGGGCCTCTGCTGCCGCCTGGGTATGGGCGGAGCACCTCATGCAGCCCCTTGCGGAGGCCGGCTGGCGTTGCGCCGCGCTCTCGTTCCGTGGACATGGCGGCAGCCGTGGGCGCGCGCTTCTGCACGGTTTCGGGCTTCTCGACTACGTGTTGGACGCTCAGTCTGTGCTCGCGTCGCTGGATGCACCGGTCATCATCGTCGGTCATTCGCTCGGCGGGTTGGTGGCACAGATGCTGCTCGGCGATCCCCGTTTGCGTGGCATCGTGCTTATGGCGCCGGTTCCGCCCGAGGGCTTAGCGGCGGTCAGCCTGAAACTTGCCGTTTCCGACCCCGATCTCTGGCGCGAGGTGGCGCGCATGCCCTGGGCGGACGCGATAGACACGCCGCCGCAACGCCTGCGCCGCGCGCTCTTCTCTGAAACACTTTCCGAGGCGCGCGCCTGGTCGCTCCTGCAGCGTTTCCAATCCGAAAGCCTACGCGCGCTAGCCGAAGCACAGTGGCCGAGGCCCGTCGCTTCGGCCCGACTGCTCGGCCTGCCTGCGCTAGTGCTGTCCTCGCGGATCGACCCGCTGGTGCCGGCCGATGCCGTTTCGCGAGCGGCTTGGTTTCACGGCGCCCACCATGTCATGCTCGACACAGTGGCGCACGCGATGATGCTCGATCACGCCTGGGGCGATATGGCCCGCGTTCTCGTCAGCTGGCTGGACGCCTGCTTCGGCTGAGCTGCGGTGCTGAGTCGCCCCGCTCAGCTGGCTAGTGCCTGTCCTTGCGCGATTGCAAGTGCCTCGTTGAAGTCGCGCGCGACGACGAAACCCAGCGTCGTCTTCGTCCGTCCCATCCGTCGCATCACCGCCAAAGGCTGCGGCTGCACCTCTATCACGAACACTGTCGTGCCCCACAGGCAGTTGCGGCAGACGAAGGCCTTCAGTGCGGCGACACCCTCGTGTCGATGACGGGCTCCTCGCGCATGCGCAGAATGAAGGCGCATGGCCTGCCGGGGCTGAGGTCTATGGCATCGGTGAGCCGGCCAGCAGAGCCAAAGAACAGTGGCCCTGACAGCTTGAACGCTTCGACGCCCGGAGGAAGCGCGTCGATCTGAATCGCGCGGTCATCAGGCGGGCGGGTGAAGTCGTCGATGTCGTGGGCCACGATCTGCGCCCCGTCACGCGACAGGGAAACCGCTTCGGCCATGCCGTGCATGAACAAAAGGGCCGAGCCGCGACCTGCATGGCAGCCGCCAATAGCGTAGCGATGATGAGGCCATCGTAGCCGTATTTCTCGATCACCCCGAAAACGACGACAACGAAGGCGCCCGTCGGCCCAGAGATGTTGAACCGTGCGCCGCGGAGGGGGGAGGCGAGGAACCCACCGACGACCGCAGTGACCAAGCCCTTCTCGGGCTTGGTGCCAGAGGCGATGGCGAGCGCCATGGCTAGCGGCAGGGCGACGATGGCCACCGTCAGCCCCGCGACCAGGTCGGCGCGCAGGTCGGCGAAGCAGTAGCCTTGGCGCAGGACGGTGATGGTCTTGGGAACGAACAGGTGCCAAGCTGGAGCGGCGGCGGCCGGTTTGGTCGTCGCCGCCGAAGGGGCGGCGGTGTGCATGGGGGGGGATGATCGCGAAGCGATCGCGCCGCAACAAGTGGAGACTCGACAGGGCCTTTGCGTGCCCGCCGCACCCGAGGTCTTGGCGCGCGGGAGATCCCGCGGCGGCAGAAACGCAAAGAGGCGGCCCCTGGCGGAGCCGCCCCGTTGCCCGAGTGGCCCGATCCGCGATCAGACCGAGTAGTACATTTCGAACTCGACCGGATGCGGGGTGTGCTCGAAGCGATACACCTCTTGCCACTTCAGCGCGATGTAGGAGTCGAGCTGGTCCTTGTTGAACACGTCGCCCTTGAGCAGAAACTCGTGATCCGCCTCGAGCGACTGCAGCGCCTCGCGCAAGGATCCGCACACGGTCGGGATCCCTTTCAGCTCCTCGGGCGGGAGGTCGTAGAGATCCTTGTCCATCGCGTCGCCGGGATGGATCCGGTTCTGGATGCCATCGAGCCCCGCCATCAGCATCGCCGCGAAGGCGAGGTAGGGGTTGGCGGAGGGGTCGGGGAAGCGAACCTCGACGCGCTTGGCCTTGGGGCTCGTTGCATAGGGGATTCGGCAGGAGGCCGATCGGTTGCGCGCCGAGTAGGCGAGCAGCACGGGCGCCTCGAAGCCTGGGATCAGGCGCTTGTAGGAGTTGGTGGTCGGGTTGGTGAAGGCGTTCAGCGCCTTGGCGTGCTTGATGATGCCGCCGATGTAGTAGAGCGCGAGTTCGGAGAGATCCGCATAGCCGTTGCCGGCGAAGAGCGGCTTGCCACCCTTCCAGATCGACTGGTGCACGTGCATGCCCGAGCCGTTGTCGCCGTAGATCGGCTTCGGCATGAAGGTCGCGGTCTTGCCGTAGCTGTGCGCGACGTTGTGGATCACGTACTTGTAGATCTGCATCTGGTCGGCCATGCGCACGAGCGTGTTGAACTTCATGCCGAGCTCGTGCTGGCTTTGCGCCACTTCATGGTGGTGCTTCTCGATGATCACCCCCATCTCGCCCATGGTGGAGAGCATCTCTGCGCGCAGGTCGCTTTCGCTGTCCACGGGGGGCACTGGGAAGTAACCGCCTTTGACGGAGGGGCGATGGCCCATGTTGCCCTCGGGGTAGTCTTTCAGGCTGGCTTGAGGGCCCTCGACGCTGTCGAGCTGATAGATGCCGTAGTTGCCGCCCGTGCCGAACTTCACGCTGTCGAAGACAAAAAACTCCGCTTCGGGGCCGAAGAACGCGGTGTCACCGATGCCGGTGGACTTCAGGTACTCCTCAGCCTTCTTCGCGGTCGAGCGCGGGTCGCGGGTGTAGGCCTGCCCCGTGGAGGGCTCGTAGATGTCGCAGAACAGGATCAGCGACGGCTTGGCAGCGAAGGGGTCCATGCAGGCCGTTGCTGCATCCGGCATCAGGATCATGTCGGACTCGTTGATGGCCTTCCAGCCGGCGATTGAGGAGCCGTCGAACATGATGCCGTCGGTGAAGGTGTCTTCGCCGATCGTGCTTACATGCTGAGCGGTGTGGTGCCACTTGCCGCGCGGATCGGTGAAGCGGAGATCGACGTATTCGACTGAGTGCTCCTTGATCATCTCGAGCACTTTCTTGACATCTTCGGTCGCAGCCATTGTCCCCATGACCTCTCGGGTTGCAGTGCCGTGGAAGGTTTGGGCCGGATATGGCCCGGTGGTCAGGCCGAACCGACGCGGCGTCCGCGCGTCGCGCCTCGTTCCGGTCCGACCCTCGCCCGCAGCCTCATGCACATCGCGGGCCGGATGGCGCAAGCCCCCTGGCCAGGGCTGAACGCTCTCAGATCGCTTCCTCGCCCCGCTCTCCGGTGCGGATGCGGATCGCTTCTTCGACGGTGGAGACGAAGATCTTGCCATCGCCGATGCGCCCGGTGCGCGCGGCATTCATAATCGCCTCGATCGCGCGTTCGACCATCGAATCCTCGCACACGACCTCGATCTTCACCTTGGGCAGGAAATCAACGACGTATTCCGCGCCGCGATAGAGCTCCGTGTGGCCCTTCTGCCGGCCGAACCCCTTCGCCTCCACCACGGTGATGCCCTGCAGGCCCACCTCGTGAAGGGCGTCCTTCACTTCATCCAGTTTGAACGGTTTGATGATGGCCTCGATCTTCTTCATGGCGACCCGATCGCCGCGGGAGCGTCGACGTTCCTCCTGGCCGGCCCGCCGCAGCCCGGTGCCGACCCGGAGTGTCCTCGCATGCGGAAGCACGACAGGGCAAGGGCGGAAGCGCGATCCTGCCGAGACAGCAATTGCCCAAAAATTAGGCAGGGCTTGCGCGACAGACGGGTTCGGGTGACGATCGCAGCGTGGCAGAGACGCCCCCACCCTCATGAAATCGCACAACACCCTGCTCGCCAGCACCGGCACGACGATCTTCACCGTGATGTCGGCGCTCGCCGCGGAACACGGCGCGATCAACCTCGGCCAAGGCTTCCCAGACGAGGAGGGACCCGAGGTGGTGGTGCGCGCCGCAGCCGAGGCCCTGCGCGATGGCCGCAACCAATACCCTCCGCTCACCGGCGTGCCGGAGCTGCGCCGCGCTGTCGCGGAAGCCAACCGTCGATTTTGGGACATCGCCGTCGATCCCGACAGCGAAGTGGTCGTCACCTCCGGTGCGACCGAGGCCATCACCGCCTCGCTGATGGCGCTGATCGATCCGGGCGACGAGGTGGTGCTGATCGAACCGCTCTACGACACCTATTTGCCGGTGGTCCGCATGCTGGGCGCGGTGCCGCGCCTCGTTCGCCTTGAACCGCCGCGTTGGGACCTGCCGCGCGCCGCCCTTGCCGCAGCCTTCGGCCCGCGCACGAAGCTGATGCTGCTGAACACCCCGCACAACCCAACGTCGAAAGTGTTCACCACCGCCGAACTCGCCTTCCTCGCCGACCTCCTCCAGCGCCACAACGCTTATGCTGTCTGTGACGAGGTGTACGAGCACATCACCTTCGACGGCTGGCGGCACATCCCGCTGATGAGCCTGCCGGGGATGCGCGACCGTTGCGTGCGCATCGGCAGTGCGGGCAAGACCTTCAGCCTCACTGGGT
>CALBEG010000150.1 GCA_937927455.1 uncultured Elioraea sp.
GGCGGACGACAGCCGGGGCTCGGCCTTGCCTCACCGTCACGGCTTTGCCTGCGCGCGATCCCCGCCGCCTCCAACGAGCACCGCACGCCGCGCCTGATCGTGCCGAGCGAGAAGGAACTCGCCGCCCACTGCGCCTTCATCGCAAGCATCCCGAATGCGCTGTGGGCGCGAGTTCTGCCTAAGCTCTACAGCCCGGAAGCGAGCCGCTGACAGGGCTCAGCAGCGGTCCGGCGGCACGGGCTCGGCGGCGAAGGCAAGCAGACAGGCGCCGAAGCGGTCGGCGAAGCGCCAGCCCCCGCCGACGAAGTGCCCTTCAAATCCCTCGGGCCGATCGATCAGAAGCACAGCGGCGAGCCGTGCTGCCATGCGTTCGCGCACGATCCGCGCCCGCCCGTCGGGGTCGAGCATGAACGGATCGTTCGTGAACTGGACGAAGGCGAGGCGCGCAGCGGGCGCATTCGTTCGCGCTGCGATAGTGCGGAGCTGATCGTTCTGTGCCAGCAGGTTCGTCGAACCGCCCTGGCCGTGCGCCGCCGGCGCGATCGCGATCGCGACATCGACAAGGCCGGGTTGATCCAGCACCTGCAGCGCGTTCCAACCGCCGCGCGACTGTCCGCCCACCACGATGTGGCGATACCCGAGGGCGCGCAGACGGGCGAGCCCGTCGCGCAGCCAACCGGCCGCACGCTCCGCCTCGTCGCTGTTCGGATGGCGGTCGAAGCGGAACACATCGTAACCGGCGAGATTGAACCGGCGCACCCAGGTCTGCGGCTGACTGCCCCGCGGGTCGGCATCCGCGCTGCGGCCATGGCCGAACACGAAGGCGCCGCGAGCCTGCGCCGGGCCTCGCCAGAGATATCGCTTGTCCGGCACGATCTCCCAGCCGATGCCGCCAATACCAACGGCGCTTGGCGGTTCCTGCGGCGGCGACCACGGCCGGGCGGGGTCGACGATGACGAGATCGACCGCGATCAGGCGGCACTCCGCCTGCGCCCGCTGCGCGCAGTTCCGCAGCGCCGTCTCTTTCGCCTCCTCAAGCGAACGGTGGTTCCAGGCCACGCCGAAGGCCCCGCCTGGCCCGACCGCGAAGGCGCGATGCACATTGAAGGTGATGAAGCGGGCCCACAGAGCCCGCGCTTCCGTCGACAGGCCCGGCGGGCCGGCGGGGTCGGCGATCGGCGGCAGCTGTCCGCCTGCCTGCCCACTCCAGGCGCCGAACGCCACCACCAGGCCAAACAGCGCCCCGGCCTTGTGCCACGCTTTCCTCGCTGGCATGGTCCCCCCTCCTCGAAACGCACACCCCATTCCACACATGCGCAAACCGGTGAAGAAGGTCGTCCTCGCTTATTCCGGCGGGCTCGATACCTCCGTCATCCTGAAGTGGCTGCAGACGACGTACCAGGCGGAGGTGGTGACCTTCACCGCCGACCTGGGCCAGGGCGAGGAGCTCGGCCCCGCGCGCGACAAGGCGCGGCTACTCGGGATCAAGGAGGAGAACATCTTCATCGAGGACCTGCGCGAGGAGTTCGTGCGCGACTTCGTCTTCCCGATGTTTCGCGCCAACGCTCTCTATGAGGGCGTCTATCTCCTCGGCACCTCGATCGCGCGGCCGCTGATTGCCAAGCGCCAGATTGAGATCGCCGAAGCGGTCGGTGCGGATGCGGTGGCGCATGGGGCGACGGGCAAGGGCAATGATCAGGTCCGCTTCGAACTCTCGTACTACGCGCTGAAGCCAGACGTCACGGTGATCGCGCCCTGGCGGGAATGGACACTCACCTCGCGCACGGCCCTGCTCGACTTCGCCGAGAAGCACCAGATCCCTATCAGCAAGGACAAGCGCGGCGAAGCGCCGTTCAGCGTGGACGCCAATCTGCTGCACTCCTCCTCGGAAGGCAAGATCCTCGAAGACCCGGCGATCGAGCCGGACGAGATCGTTTATCAGCGAACGGTCTCGCCGATGAGCGCGCCCGATCGCGTCACCGAGATCGCAATCGACTTCGAATGCGGTGATGCGGTGGCCTTGAACGGCGAACGTCTTTCTCCCGCGACTCTGCTCACGCGCCTGAATGCGCTCGGGAAGGAGAATGGCATCGGCCGGGTCGATCTGGTCGAGAATCGTTTTGTCGGCATGAAGAGCCGCGGCATTTACGAAACACCGGGCGGCACCATCCTGCACGTGGCGCACCGCGCGATGGAGAGCATCACGCTCGATCGCGAAGTCGTACACCTGAAGGACAGCCTGATGCCCCGCTACGCCGAACTCGTCTACTACGGGTTCTGGTTCGCGCCTGAACGCCGCATGCTGCAGGCGGCAATCGACGCCAGTCAGGAGCACGTCACCGGGCGGGTACGGCTGAAGCTCTACAAGGGTAACGTGATCGTTTCGGGGCGCGAAAGCCCGCACAGCCTCTACGCCACGCGCTACGTCACGTTCGAGGACGATGCTGGCGCCTACGACCAGAAGGACGCAGAAGGCTTCATTCGCCTGCAAGCGCTCCGGCTCAGGCTCGGTGCTATGGCGGGGCGGCGCGGCGGAGCCCTTTAGCGGAACCGGCGCGACCTTCTCCGCAGACGACGACCCCCGCACGGAGCGGGGGTCGTTGGGGCCGATCGTCCGCGGGAGGCCCAGCCCGCACCAAGTGTGGACCGTTCGTTTTGCCTGCGGCAAGCAGCTCTCGACCCGTGCGGCATGAACCGCATACGCAGCGAGAGCCTGAGCCACACCGGGCGTCGCTACCCATATTATAGTCTCGTGTCAGGAGCCATCGGTCAAGGGAGGCCTTGATGCAGACACTCTGGGGTTTCGATCTCGGCGTGGCGTCGGTCGGCTTCGCCGTCCTCTGCTGGAGCAACCGGCAAAGCC
>CALBEG010000151.1 GCA_937927455.1 uncultured Elioraea sp.
CTTCATGTGGGGAGATCGGGGGCGGGCCCCAAGCGCGAGCAACCGTTTCCGCGTGACCCCCGACCTGGCCTAGTGTCAGCGCACAAGGGAGGAGGGCTGGACGTGTCGGTATTCGAGGAGGTGGCTGTTCTGCTCGCGATCGCTTCCGCCGTCGGGCTCGTCGGCGTGGCCGCGCGTCAGCCGCTGATCGTCTCTTTCATCGCGGTTGGGATCCTTGCCGGGCCTTCGGGGCTTGCGCTCGTGCGCACCGGCGAGGTGGTGGAGACGCTGGCGAGGCTCGGCGTCTCGCTTCTGCTGTTTCTCGTTGGATTGAAACTCGATCTCGGCCTCGTTCGCCGCTTCGGCCGCGTCGCTGTCGCGACGGGTCTCGGCCAGGTTCTGTTCACCTCCTTGGGTGGGTTTGCGCTTTGCCTCGCCCTCGGCATGGCGGCGGTGGAAAGTCTCTACGTCGCGGTGGCACTCACCTTCTCCTCCACGATCATCATCGTGAAGCTGTTGTCCGACAAGCGCGAGATCGATTCGCTGCACGGCCGAATCGCCCTGGGATTCCTCATCGTTCAGGACATTTGCGTCGTGGTGGCGATGATCGTGCTCTCTGCCTACGGCGCGGCCAGCGGCGAGGACGGCATGGCGGCCTTGGGGCGTGCCCTCGGCGGCGGGGTCGCGCTGATCGCGCTCACCGCACTCTTCATGCGGTTCGTGGCTGAACCGCTTCTCGTTCGCCTCGCGCGCGAGCCGGAACTCTTGGTCGTCTTTGCCATCGGTTGGGCAGCGGCGGGCGCGGCAGCGGCGGACGCTGTCGGGCTGTCGAAGGAATTGGGCGGGCTTCTTGCCGGGGTCAGCCTTGGCTCGACCTCGGTGCGCGAGACGATCGCTGCGCGGCTTGCGCCGTTGCGCGACTTTCTCCTCCTCTTCTTCTTCCTTCAGCTCGGCGCTCTCTTCGACTTTTCGGCCGTGGGCGGGGAACTTGTGCGCGCCGCGGTGCTCTCTCTGTTCGTCTTGATCGGCAACCCGCTGATCGTCATGGTGATCATGGGGGTCATGGGCTACCGCAGGCGCACGAGTTTCCTCGCCGGGCTGACGGTGGCACAGATCAGCGAGTTCTCGCTCGTCTTCATCGCGCTCGGCCACGACCTTGGGCATGTCGGGCTGGAGGCGGTGGGGCTCACCACCTTGGTCGGCATCGTCACGATCGGGCTCTCGACCTACATGATCGTCTATTCCGCGCCGCTGTACGCGCGGCTTGAATCGTTTCTGTGGCCGTTCGAACGCCGCACGGGGCTGCGCGAGGACCACCTTGCCGAGAAGGCAGAGGCTCCCGCACGCCCGATCGTGCTCTGCGGCCTCGGCCGCTACGGAACAGCGATCGCAGAACGGCTGTGCGAACGCGGTGTCGGATTCCTCGGGGTGGATTTCGACCCCGAGGCGGTGCGCACCTTCCAGCGCCGCGGCTGGCCCGCCGTCTATGGCGACATCACAGACCCCGTGTTCGTCTCCCACCTGCCGATCGACCAGGCGGAATGGGTGGTGGTGGCGGTGCCGCACCTCGTCGGCGTGCTCGGGCATGCCGATACGGCGGATGCGCTCGTCTCCGCTCTTCGTCATGCGGGGTTCCGCGGCAAGGTAGCGCTGACCGCGACATACCCGGACCAGCAGGAGCGGCTGAAGGCGCTCGGCGCCGATCTCATCCTCTCGCCCTTCACGGATGCGGCGCGGGAGGCGGTGGACCGCATCCTCGCCGCACGCGCCGCTGCCGTCGCCGAAGCGGCGTGATCGCGCCACGCTTCGGCCACCGCTCTATGGTTCTAGCGCGCCCGGCGAGGAGCACGGCATGGACTGGCGCGGCAAGACCTTGGTGGTGACGGGAGGGGCGGGCTTCCTCGGCTCGACCGTCGCCCGCCTTGCCGCCGCCCGTGGCGCGCGCGTGCGCATCATCGACGCCTTCCTGCCCGAGACGGGGGCGAATGACGCGAATCTCCTGGGCGTGAAGGCGGAAATCCATTGCCTCGACCTGCGTTCTGATCCGCTCGAGGCCGCGGTCGAAGGCGCGCAGGCCATCGTTCATTGCGCGGCGCACATCTCGCACGCCGGCAGCGAGGCCGACCCGCTCGGCGACCTTGCGCACAATGCGATCGGCACCCTGCGGCTGATCCTGGCTGCGCGGCATGCGGCACCCGAAGCCGCCGTGGTGCACGCCTCGACGCGGCAGATATACGGCCGCGCACGCGTGCTCCCCGTCTCCGAGGACCACCCGATCGAGCCGCCCGACGCCAACGGCGTGTCGAAATGGGCGGCCGAGCAATATTGGCTGCTCGAGCACCGCCTGCGCGGGCGGCAGGTGGTCTCGTTGCGTCTGACCAACTGCTACGGGCCCGGGCTCAGAGTGAAGGACGCGCGGCAGACCTTCCTCGGCATCTGGATCCGGCGTGTCTTGGAAGGTGAACCGTTCGAGGTGTGGGGCGGGGGGCAGATGCGGGATCTCGCCTTTGGCGAGGACGTGGCGGAAGCCTTACTCGCCGCCGTCTCTGCCCCCGCCGGCGTCTACAACCTCGGCGGCTCCCCCCCACTCAGCCTGCGTGCGCTGGCCGACCTGCTCATCGCCGTGAACGGCGGGGGACGGTACGTGGTGAAAGAGATGCCGCCCGAACGGGCGAAGATCGACATCGGCTCCTACGTGGCTGACGATTCCCGCTTTCGCACCGCCACCGGCTGGGCGCCGCGAGTGACGCTGGAGGACGGGCTTGATCGCACCCTCGCGTGGTATCGTGCTCATCTTCCCCGTTATCTTTGAGGTCGAGTGATGAACCTTGCCGCCCCCCCTTTACTTGTGCCGCAGGCAGACCCCGGCGCCTCCTACCGCTCCCGGGCAGCGGAGATCGACCAAGCGGTGGCGCGCGTCCTGGCCTCTGGTTGGTATATTCTTGGCAAGGAATGTGCCGCCTTCGAACGGGAATTCGCGCTCTGGCAGGGGCAGAAGCGCGCCGTCGGCGTTGCCAACGGCACGGATGCGCTCGCCCTCATCCTGCGCGGTCTCGGCATCGGGCCCGATGCCTCGGTCGTGACCGTCTCGCACACCGCGGTCGCCACGGTCGCCGCGATCGAGATGGTCGGTGCGACGCCGATCCTCATCGACATCGACCCTCTGCACTACACGATGGACCCTGAGGAGCTCGAGGCCGTGCTGGC
>CALBEG010000152.1 GCA_937927455.1 uncultured Elioraea sp.
TGGGTCGGCGGTTGCGGTCGGTGGGCAGGACTGCCACCCAAAAACGTCTGGCGCGCACACCGGCGACGTTTCAGCGCCGATGCTGAAGGACGCCGGAGCGACCTGGGTGATCCTTGGTCACTCGGAGCGGCGGGCCGATCATGGCGAGACCGACGCGCTGGTGCGGGCGAAGGCGGAGGCCGCGCTCGCCGCCGGGCTCACCCCGATCGTCTGTGTCGGCGAGACGCTGGCCGAACGTGACGCCGGACGCGCCGAGGCGGTGGTGGAGGTGCAGCTCGCCGGCAGCCTGCCCGAGGGGTTCGCAGCAGCGGGAGGCGTGGTCGCCTATGAGCCTGTTTGGGCGATTGGCACCGGAAGGACGCCATCGGAAGCCGACATTGCCGCCATGCACGCGGCGATCCGGTCATCGCTGGTTGCGCGGTTCGGCGCCAAGGGCGGGGAGGTGCGCATCCTCTACGGCGGGTCGGTGAAGGCGGCGAACGCGAGGCCGATCCTCTCCGTGCCAGAGGTTGGGGGCGCGCTCGTCGGCGGCGCCTCGCTCCTGGCTGAGGAGTTCCTCGCCATCATCGCTGCCGCCCCCGTCGCCGTGGCGTGAGCAGGGGCAGGCTGGCGCGGCGGGGCGGGCGGCGCTAGAAGCCCCGCGCCAGCTCGGGGTCGCCATGTTCACCGTCCTTCTCGTCCTGCACCTGCTCATCACCCTTGCGCTGATCATCGTCGTGCTCCTGCAGAGGAGCGAGGGGGGGGGCTTGGGCATCGGCGGGTCGGGGGGCCTGGGCGCCTTCATGGGGGGGCGCGGCACTGCCAACCTGCTCACCCGCACCACGGCCGTTCTGGGCACGCTGTTCTTCGCGCTGAGCCTCGCGCTCGCGCTGATCAACCAGGGCGCACGGCAGGCGCCCTCGCTGCTCGATTCGCCGCCTCCTGCCGCCCCCGTCGCTCCGGCGCCGGCGCCTGCCCCCATCGTCCCGATCAACTGAGAGCCCGCGTTCGCCAAACCTGCGCGCGCCGCGGTTGTGGGGTATCACGCCTTGCGCGTATCACGAGGGCCCATGACGCGATACGTGTTCGTCACGGGCGGCGTGGTCTCCTCGCTCGGCAAGGGGATCGCGGCGGCGAGCCTCGGCGCGCTCCTGCAAGCGCGGCGCTTCCGGGTTCGCCTGCGCAAACTCGACCCCTACCTGAACGTCGATCCGGGCACGATGAGCCCCTACCAGCATGGGGAGGTGTTCGTGACCGAGGACGGGGCAGAGACCGATCTCGACCTCGGCCACTACGAGCGCTTCACGGGTGTTGATGCGACGAGAGCGGACAATGCGACGACGGGGCGCATCTACTCCACCGTGATCGCGCGCGAACGCCGGGGCGATTATCTCGGCGGCACCGTGCAGGTGATCCCGCACGTGACCGATGCGATCAAGGAGATGATCACCGCGCCCGCCACCATGCCCGATGGGGCGGAGCCCGATTTTGTCATCGTCGAGATCGGCGGCACGGTGGGCGACATCGAATCCCTCCCGTTCCTCGAGGCGATCCGCCAGCTCGGCAACGAACTCGGCGCCGAGCGCGCCCTCTTCGTCCACGTCACGCTAGTGCCCTGGATCGCCTCCGCTGGCGAGCTGAAGACCAAGCCCACCCAGCATTCGGTGAAGGAGTTGCTCAGCGTCGGCATCCAGCCGCAGATTTTGCTCTGCCGCGCGGATCGGCCGATCCCGGAGGGCGAGCGGCGCAAGATCGCGCTCTTCTGCAATGTCCGGCGCGAGGCGGTGATCCCCGCGCTTGACGTCGACACGATCTATGCTGTGCCCATCGCCTATCACCGCGAGGGGCTGGATTGCGAGGTGCTGCGCCACTTCGGCTTGCCCTGCAGCGATGAACCGGACCTTTCGGCCTGGGAACGGATCGTCGAAACCATCCGCAACCCCGAAGGCGAGGTGAGCATCGCCGTCGTCGGCAAGTACACGGGGTTGCTCGACGCCTACAAATCGCTTGCCGAGGCGCTCACCCACGGTGGCATCGCCAACCGCGTGCGGGTGAAGCTCGATTGGGTGGACAGCCAGATCTTCGAGACACCGGGCGCCATCCATCGCCTCGAGGGCGTGCACGGGATCCTGGTGCCGGGCGGCTTCGGAGAACGCGGCACGGAGGGCAAGATCGCCGCCGTGCGGTACGCGCGCGAACGGCGCATTCCCTTCTTCGGCATTTGCTTCGGCATGCAGATGGCGGTGATCGAGACCGCGCGCAATCTCGCCGGCCTCACCGGTGCCTCCTCCACCGAGTTCGGGCCGTGCGAGCACCCGATCGTCGGAGTGCTCACGGAATGGACTCGTGGCAACGCGGTGGAACGACGCGTGGCCGGGGGTGATCTCGGCGGGACGATGCGGCTCGGCGCCTATCCGTGCGTGCTGCAACCGGGCTCGCTCGTGCGCTCGATTTACGACGCGCCGCGGATTTCGGAGCGCCACCGCCACCGCTACGAGGTGAACATCCGCTACAAGCCGATCCTCGAGGAATCGGGGCTACTCTTCTGCGGCATGAGCCCGGACGGTACCTTGCCCGAGATCGTCGAACTGCCCGGCCATCCCTGGTTCGTCGGCGTGCAGTTCCACCCCGAGCTGAAGTCGCGACCCTGGAAGCCGCACCCTCTCTTTGCCTCCTTCGTCGAGGCAGCCGTGAAGCAGGCGAGGCTGGTGTGAACGCACCCCAAATGCCGCCGATGAGCGCTGCGCCGCGCACAGTGCGCGTCGGCAATGTTGCGATCGGAAATCATCTTCCGCTTGTCCTGATCGCCGGGCCCTGCCAGATCGAATCCGCTTCGCATGCTTTCGAGGTGGCGGAGGCGCTGGTGGAAATCACCGCGCGAGCCGGCATCGGGCTGATCTTTAAGGCCTCCTACGACAAAGCGAATCGCACCTCGCTCGCGGGAGCGCGCGGGGTCGGGCTTGAGCAGGGGCTTGCCGCACTCTCCGACATCCGTACGAGGCTGAACGTGCCGGTGCTGACCGACGTGCACACCGAGGAGCAAGTCGCGCGCGCAGCCGAGCTGGTGGACGTGATCCAGATTCCGGCCTTCCTCTGCCGCCAGACCGACCTTCTGCTCGCCGCCGGCCGCACCGGGCGGGTGGTGAACGTGAAGAAGGGTCAATTCCTCGCGCCGTCGGACATGCGCCATGTGGCGGCGAAGATCGCCGCCACCGGCAACGAGGCGATCCTGCTCACGGAACGTGGGGTCTCCTTCGGCTACAACACTTTGGTGGCCGACATGCGCGCGCTCCCAATCATGGCCGAGATGGGCTACCCGGTGGTGATGGACGCAACGCACGCGGTGCAATCTCCTGGCGGGGCAGGTGCGGCGTCAGGGGGCGATCGTCGGTTCGCCCCTGTGCTCGCGCGCGCGGCGGTGGCGGTCGGCGTGGCGGCGGTGTTCATCGAGACGCATCCGGATCCGGATCGCGCACCGTCTGACGGGCCGAACATGATCCCGCTCTCCGAGATGCCGGCGCTGATCGAGCGGCTGATCGCCTTCGATCGCGTCGCCAAACAGGCGTGAGCGAGACTGGGCGCGACGTCAGCGCATCGCGTCGAGCTCGACCAGGACCTCGACTCGCTTGCCCTCGCGCTGGATCGCGACGGTCACACGCGCCCCCGGCGTGAGACGCTCGAGCAGTGCGATCAGCTCCGCCGGTCGGCTGACCGCCTGGCCGTCGATGGCGAGGATGACGTCACCCGGGCGGATGGTGCCGTCGCGATCGAGCTGGGCGGGTTGGATGCCGGCGCGCGCCGCCGCCGAACCCGGCTCGACGCCGAGCACGAACACGCCTTTGGTTCCGGTGCGCTGCGCGAGTGCGGCGTTGAGCGCCTCGTCCACCCTCACGCCGAGGCCTGCGCGCACGTAGCGCCCCGTGGCGATGAGCCGCGGCACGACGCGGTTGACGACGTCGATCGGCACCGCGAAGCCGATGCCCGAGAACGCGCCCGAGGGGCTCACGATGGCAGTGTTCACCCCGATCACCCGCCCCGCCGAATCGAGCAGGGGCCCTCCAGAATTGCCGGGGTTGATGGCGGCGTCCGTCTGGATCAGCCCCTCCAGCACCTGCCCGTCTGTGCGCAAGTCGCGGTTGAGGGCGGACACGATCCCCGTGGTCAGAGTCCAGTCGAGGCCGAAGGGGTTGCCGATCGCGAACACGCTTTGCCCGACCCGCAGGTCGGACGAGGTGCCGATCGGCAGCGGCTGCGGGCGGGCAAGCGCAACGCCGATGCGCAGCACGGCGAGATCATGCGCCGGGCTCGCCCCTACCAGCGCGGCACGGTAGGACCGCCCGTCGGCCAAACGCACGAAGGCCGCCGAGGCGTTGGCGATCACGTGGTGGTTGGTCACGACATGGCCGAACTCGTCCCAAAAGAAGCCCGAGCCCGTGCCGCGCGGCACCTGGAGCGCGGAGCGCGTCCATGGGTCGATCACCCGTTCCGTGGTCGTGATGTGCACCACCGACCCGCGCGCCGCTTCGAACAGCGCGACCGTTGCCTGCTCGATGTCGGCGAGCTCTCCGCGCGGAGTCACGGTACGCGGCTCTGCGCGCTGGGCAAGCAGCATCGACTGGATCATCGGCGCCCATTGCCAGGCGAGCGCGACCAGGATCGCAGCCAGGGTGATGAGGGAGAGGCGGAAGAGGAAGGCGGGACCGCTCATGGCGGGCGGAGTATGCCGACGGCATGCCGAAGCGGCCACTACCGGGGGGTACAGGGGTTGCCCGGCGTGGGGCGGCGCGCTACCGGGGCGCGGGTTTTTCCGTTGCCGGAGCCTTCGCCCGATGACCGAGACCGCAATCGCCGACATCGTCGCGCGCGAGATCCTTGACTCGCGGGGCAATCCGACCATCGAGGTCGAGGTGACTCTCGATGGCGGGGCGATGGGCCGCGCCGCCGTTCCGTCGGGCGCCTCCACCGGCACGCATGAGGCGGTGGAGCTACGCGACGGCGATGCGGCGCGCTTCCTCGGCAAGGGCGTGCGCCGCGCCGTCGAGGCGGTAGAGGGCGAGATTTTCGACGCTCTCTCTGGCCTCGATGCCACAGCGCAGGTGAAGATCGACGAGCTGCTGATCGACCTCGACGGCACGCCCAACAAGTCGCGCCTCGGCGCGAATGCGATCCTCGGCGTTTCGCTCGCGGTGGCCAAGGCGGCGGCCGCGGCGGTTGGGCTTCCGCTCTACCGTTATGTCGGCGGTGTGGCGGCGCGCACCCTGCCCGTGCCGATGATGAACGTGATCAACGGTGGGGCGCATGCCGACAACCCGATCGACATCCAGGAGTTCATGATCGTCCCGTTGGGCGCCGGCACGATCGCGGATGCCGTGCGCATCGGAGCGGAGGTGTTCCATACGCTGAAAAAGGAGCTGGCCGCGGCGGGGCACGCGATCAACGTGGGCGACGAAGGCGGCTTCGCGCCGAACCTCGCTTCGACGGAGGAGGCCTTGGGGTTCCTCGCGCAGGCAGTGGAGAAGGCCGGCTACCGCGTGGGTGAGGATGTCGCTTTTGCGCTCGACTGCGCAGCGAGCGAGTTCTTCAAGGACGGCCGCTATGTGCTGGACGGTGAGGGGAAGTCCTTCGACGCTGCGGGCATGGCCGACTGGCTGGGCGGGCTCTGCGATCGTTTTGCAATCGTCTCCATCGAGGACCCCTGCGGCGAGGACGACTGGGAGGGCTGGATGCACCTCACGCGCACGCTGGGCGGCCGCGTGCAGATCGTCGGGGATGATCTGTTCGTGACCAACCCGGAGCGGATCGCACGCGGCATCGCGCATGGGGCGGCGAA
>CALBEG010000153.1 GCA_937927455.1 uncultured Elioraea sp.
CACGGGGCATTTGCTTGATTACGCAGACGATGATCGACCGGCTCGGTTCACCGTCGTGACGCTCTCCGTCCTTGCCGTCGCCTCTGAAGTCTATCCGCTGATAAAGACCGGCGGGCTCGCCGATGTTGTCGGCGCCTTGCCTGCCGCGCTCTCCCCGTTGGGCATTGCCGTCACCACGCTGGTGCCGGGCTATCCCGCGGTGTGCGACGCGCTTGAGGGGGCGCACGAGATCGCTGTCTGGCAGGACCTGCCGGGAGGCCCAGCGCGCTTGCTCCGCGGCCGGGCGGCCGGGCTTGATCTTCTGGTCCTCGACTCCCCCCAGCTCTTCGATCGCCCCGGCAATCCGTACCTCGCGCCGGATGGAACGGACTGGCCGGACAATGGCCTGCGCTTCGCCGCCCTCGGGTCGGCTGCGGCGAGGGTCGCGCACGCGCTTGGTGTGGATGCGGTGCACGCGCACGACTGGCAAGCCGGGCTGGTGCCCGCCCATCTTCGGCACACCGAAGGCCCGGCCATCCCGTCTCTGTTCACCGTGCACAATCTCGCCTTCCAGGGCCGGTTCAGCTCCGATCTCTTCCCGCTCCTTGGCCTTCCTGCTTCGGCCTTCGCTATCGACGGGGTGGAGTTCCACGGCGGTGTCGGGTTCCTCAAGGCAGGATTGTGGTACGCGAACGCGGTCTCCACCGTCTCTCCCACCTATGCCGAGGAGATCCTCACGCCCGATGGCGGGATGGGTCTTGACGGTCTGCTGAGGGCGCGGACGGACGTCTTGTTTGGCATCCGCAACGGACTTGATCTCGAGGAATGGAACCCGGCAACCGACCCTCACATCGCCGCTCGGTTTTCCGCCGATGACCCCTCTCCGCGCTCCGCCAATGCCGCTCTTCTCGCCGAACGGTTCGGCCTCGATGCGAACAGGACCGGGCCGCTGTTCGCCTTCATCGGCCGCCTCACCTGGCAGAAGGGGATCGACCTTGTGCTCGAGGCGCTTCCCGCCCTCCTCGACACCGGTGCTGAGCTCGTCATCCTCGGCCAGGGCGAGGCCGCACTCGCCGCCGCCTGCGAGGCAGCGCAAGCGGCCCATCCAGGCAGGGTCGGCGTGTTCATCGGCTATTCCGAACCTCTGGCTCGCGTCGTCTACGGCGGGGCGGATGCCATCCTGATTCCGTCCCGTTTCGAACCGTGCGGTCTCGTCCAGCTCATCGCCCAGCGCTATGGCGCGATCCCCGTCGTCGCCCGCACGGGAGGTCTTGCCGACACCGTGATCGACGTGAACGACGCCGCCCTCTCCATGGGCTGGGGCACGGGAGTGATGTTCGCTTCCCCCTCCGCCTATGCCCTTGCCGCCGCGATCCGGCGCACGAGCGGTCTGTTCCGAGATGGCACCATATGGCGCCGCCTGCAGGCGAACGCCATGCGGCTCGATGTTTCCTGGCGGGGCTCGGCGGAGCGCTACGCCGCGATCTTCCGCCGCCTCGCTGGGCGCTGAAGAGCGCGCTCCGGCCGCGACATGCCCGACAGGCTCACTCGGCTGCGGCCCTGGTCTCCCACGTTGCCATCGCCGCGCGCAGGTTGGCTGCGATCTTGTCGAGGAAGGCCTGAGTGTTCAGCCAGGGCTGCTGCGGGCCGATCAGCACCGCGAGGTCCTTCGTCATGAAGCCCGCCTCGACGGTCTCGATGCACACGCGCTCCAGCGTCTCGGCGAACCGCATCACCTCCGGCGTGTCGTCGAACTTGCCGCGATAGTAGAGCCCGCGCGTCCAGGCGAAGATGGAAGCGATCGGGTTGGTCGAGGTCTCGCGCCCAGCCTGGTATTCCCGGTAATGGCGGGTGACCGTACCGTGCGCTGCCTCCGATTCCACGCACGTGCCGTCAGGGGTGAGCAGCACCGAGGTCATCAGCCCGAGGCTGCCGAAGCCTTGCGCGACGATGTCGGATTCGACGTCCCCGTCGTAGTTCTTGCAGGCCCAGACATAGCCGCCGCGCCACTTCAACATGCAGGCGACCATGTCGTCGATCAGCCTATGTTCGTAGATGAGGCCCTGCCGGTCGAACTCCTCCTTGAACTCGGCCTCGAAGATCTCCTGGAAAACGTCCTTGAACAGGCCGTCATAAGCCTTGAGGATGGTGTTCTTGGTCGAGAGATAGACGGGCATGGAGCGCATCAGCCCGTAGTTGAAGCAGGCACGCGCGAAGCCCTCGATCGAGGCGCGGGTGTTGTGCATTCCCAACGCCACGCCAGGGCCCTTCATGTCGATCACCTCCATCGCCAGCCCCGGCGTTCCGTCGTGCGGCGTCCAGGTGATGGTGACGGTGCCGGGGCCGGGGATGCGGAACTCTGCAGCGCGGTAGATGTCGCCGTAGGCATGGCGGCCGACGATGATCGGTTTGTCCCAGTGCGGCACGAGGCGAGGAACGTTGCGGCAGATGATCGGTTCGCGGAAGATCGTGCCGTCGAGGATGTTGCGGATGGTGCCGTTCGGGCTCTTCCACATCCTCTTCAGTCCGAACTCCTTCACCCGTGCTTCATCGGGGGTGATGGTCGCGCATTTCACCCCCACGCCATGCGCGCGTGTCGCATGCGCCGCTTCGACGGTGACACAGTCGTCGGTCGCGTCCCGGTTCTGAATCCCGAGGTCATAGTACTTCAGGTCGATGTCGAGATAGGGAAGGATCAGCTTCTGCTTGATGAATGCCCAGATCACGCGCGTCATTTCGTCGCCGTCCATCTCCACGATGGGGTTCTTCACGCGGATCTTGCCCATGAGTTTTTTTCCCTGCTTGACAGGACGGCGCGCCCATGCGCACGGCAGGCCTTGCCCGTCCATGCACTGAGCAGGCACCTTATGGGCAAGAGAGGGTGACGACAACCACGGGGGCGAGCATCGGGGCAGGTGCTGGAATGACAGGTCGGGGCGGGCGGTTCGGCGTCGCTGCGGTCGGCCTTCTCCTCGTCGTCCTCGCCTTGGTCGCGTTGGTCGTGCAGTTTGTGCGCGAACGCGCCGAGGCCGAGGAAGCGATCGCTGAAAGCGCGAGGCTTGCCGCGATCGTCATCGAGGATCAGCTGCGCCGCGATCTCGTGCCGCTCGATGAAGCGGCGGCGCAGCTCGCCCGCGGGGCCCAGGGCAGGGCGGAGACGATCGATGCGGCAGCACTTCGGGCGGTCGCAAACCGCGCCCCGCGCGTACTGCGCGCACTCGCCGTGGTGGACGGTGACGGCCGTTTCCTTGCCTCGTCTTTGGGCACCGTCTCTGCCAGGGTCGCGGTCGATCTCACAGAGATCGGTCGGACCGTGCTGACACTGGATCCCGGTCGCGCCGTGATCGGCCGGCCGACCCTCGATCCGCTCACCGGCGAGTTGTCTTTGCCGCTGGTTCGGCGGATCACACGGCCGGGCGGAGCCTTCGGCGGCCTTGTCGTCGCTTACATCGACGCCGACGCTCTGTTCCGCCGCCTGCCGGATCCGGTGGCCGCTGACGGTGCGACGGCCGCGCTGATCCGCACCGATGGCTGGCTTCTGGCCGCCACGGGGACTACCCTCGGCCCCGTCGGCGCACCTCTGATGCAGGATGGGCTGTACGACAGCCTGCGGGCCCGCGCAGAAGGCGTGGTCGGCCTTGGCGAGCCCTGGGCGAGCGGGCGGACACTGGTCGCCTTCCGCCACCTGCCGGACCTGCCCCTCATCGCGGCCGTCGCCCTCACCCCGCCGACGGTTCTCGCCGGCCTCACCCCATCCGCAGCCGCGATCGCCGCGATCTCGGCCCTGCTCACGCTTGGCGTACTCGCCTTGCTCTTCGGCCTCGGGGCGGAGGCACGGCGCATGCGGATCCGCGAGGCCGCGCTTGCCGCCGAAAGCAGGGCGTTGGCCGAGAAGGGCGAAGCGCTCGCCCGCGAGAAACGCCGTGCCGACGACAAGACCGAGTTTCTCGAGACCACACTCGCCGCCCTCGCAGACGGAGTGATCGTGGTCGACGGCAACCTTCGCCTCGTCACCTGGAACAACCGCGTGCCTGATCTGCTCGGCATATCGCCCCAGCTGCTGAGGGTTGGCACGCGGTACGAGGAGATCCTGCGCGCCCTGGCGGGGTCTGGCGAGTTCGGGCCGACGGGAACCGAGGCCGAGTTGCGACGCAGGCTCGACGAGGCGCGGGCGGGCATGCACACGAGTGAGGAGCGGAAGCGGCCGAACGGGCGCGTGATCGAGACGCGCACCTCGCCTCTGCCGGCCGGCGGCTTCGTCGCCATCCTCCGCGACGTCACGGCCCGACACGAGGCCGAGGAGCAGCTGCGGCGCGGGCGTGAAATGGCGGAAGCGGCATCGGCGGCGAAATCGAACTTCGTCGCCATCGTCAGCCACGAGATCCGCACGCCGATGAACGTCGTCATCGGCACGCTCGGCCTGCTTGCCGAAACCACGCTCGATGCCGAACAGAAGCGCTACCTCGAGACCGCACGTGACGGCGCAGAGCACCTGCTGGCCATCATCAACGACATTCTGGACCTTTCGAAGATCGAGGCCGGTCGGCTCGCACTCGAACCGACCGACTTCGCCCTCGCCCCGGTCGTGTCGGCCGTGGTCGATTTGTTCAGGCCGACCTGCCTCGCGAAGGGGATCGCGCTCGACATCGCCATCGCACCGGACGTGCCGGCCTTCGTGCGCAGCGATCCCGGCCGCATCCGGCAGATCCTGCTCAACCTGCTCTCGAACGCCGTCAAGCATACGGAGACGGGCGACATCCGGGTCGAGATCACGCTTGCGGCGGTGCATCGGCGGGGCGAGCCCTGGCCGGTCCGGTTCGCGGTGGCCGACCGCGGCCCGGGCGTTGCGCCCGAACGCAAATCCGAGCTGTTCGAACCCTTCGCCGAGATGGAACCGGCCGGGCAGTGCCGTCCTCGCGGCACCGGGCTGGGTCTCGCCATCTGCCGCCGGCTGGTCGAGCTTCTCGGCGGCAGCATCGGCATCGAGGACCGCCCAGGCGGCGGAGCAGTGTTCTGGTTCACCCTTCCGCTTGCCGCGGCACAGTCGGTTCCCAAGCCGGCGGGCGAGCCTGCTCCGCTTCGCCGCACCCGGCGCGCGCGCGTGCTGGTTGTCGAGGACAGCCCAGCCAATCAGCTCGTCGCCGCCACCTGGCTGCGCAAGGACGGGCATCACGTGGATGTGGTCGGCAACGGTCGGGAAGCGGTGGACGCCGTCGCCGCGCGTCCCTACGACCTCGTGTTCATGGACGTGATGATGCCCGAAATGGACGGGCTCGCTGCCACGCGGGAAATCCGTCGGCTCCCTGGCCCCGCCGGTCGCGTGCCCATCATCGCCCTCACCGCCAATGTGATGGCCGGGGATCGCGAACGGTTCCTGGCGGCGGGGATGAACGGCGTCTTGGCCAAGCCCGTCACAGGGCTGATGTTGAGCGAGGCGCTGGTCCAGCACGTCGGCGCAACGGAGCAGTCCCTTGAGCGGCCAGCCGCTCAGGTGATCGAACCGCTCTCTCCGCGGACGGCGGAGATCATCGATCACGCCCACCTTGCGTCCCTTGCCCGGGGGCTCAAGCCGCATGCTCTGCGTGCGCTGCTTGAAGCCTGCGCCGAGGATGTGCGTGAACGGGTCGTCTCTCTCGAAGACGCAAGCCGGACGCACGACCTCGCGCGTTTGCGGGCGGAGGCGCACGCCTTGCGCGGCAGCGCGGCAAACTACGGCCTAGTTGCCCTTGCCGCTGCAGCCTCTTCGGTGGAGCGCGCCGCCGCCGCGGGCGACCCGATGGCGGCGGTTGCCGGCGTGCCGCACATCCGTCATGTGGCGGAAGCGGCTCTGGCCTCTCTCTCTGAGACTGTCCCGGCCCTGGGTGGGTGAACGGTGGCGGAAAGAGAGGCTCGGCGGGCGCGCAACCCGGCGGACGCCATCGCTCAAGCTTTGGATCGCGCGACGTACAGCGGTTACGCGGCCGGCTTCACCGCCGCCCGCGACGCTGCCGCCGCTCTTGCCGAACAGGAGGGGGCGATGGAGATCGCCGAGCGCATCCGCGCTCTCGCGCCGCTGCCCGATCGCAGCCGGCAGAACCCGGGCCGCGCATGACCCAGCCCACGCCATTGCCGCCGCGGCGCGGCGAGGTGCGCGCCTGCCCCTTCTGCGACGAGCCGACCCAACCCAACCGGCTGAGCGACGGTACGGTGGTGTGTTCCTGCCCTGCCGCCCGTATGCTGCCCGCAGACCAACCAGCCCCTGCTCTGGATCAAGCTTCCAAACGACCGCGGCGGTGACACTGCCCCTCCGTTGTTCGACACGGGGAGTTTCGGCATGACCTCGCTTTCCGCCCCTTCTGAACCGGCCGCTGCTCCGCTCAGCCCGGCCGCCGAGGCGCTTTCGCCCGGGGAGGAGATGGAGCGGCTGGGTGATGGCTTCGACCGCGTGCTGCGCGGTGCGGCGGCCCGGCTCACCGCCGGGGTATCGCCGCACGCGATCGTGCTCGCCTTCACCGACTGGTGGCTCCACCTCGCCGCCTCGCCTGGCCGCCAGGCCATGCTCTGGGTGAAAGCGGCAACCAAGGCCGCGCGACTGGCGACCTACGCCGCCCGCTGTGCGCTCTACCCCTCGGCCGAACCGTGCATCGCGCCGCTGCCGAACGATTCGCGCTTCGCGCATCCCGGCTGGCACGTGCCGCCGTTCAGCCTCCACGCGCAGGCTTTCCTGCTCACCCAACAGTGGTGGCACGTGGCCACCCACGGCGTGCGCGGTGTCGCCCGCCACCACGAGGAGGTGGTGTCGTTCGTCGTGCGCCAGATGCTCGATCTCGTCTCGCCGTCGAATTGGATCGCCACCAATCCGGAAATTCTCGAACGCACCTTGGCCGAAGGCGGGCACAACCTTTGGCGCGGGCTTCAGCACGCGGCGGAGGACGCGGCGCGCGCACTCGCCGGCCTTCCTCCGGTGGGCGCGGAGGCCTATCGCGTCGGCGAGACGGTGGCCTGCACGCCGGGCCAAGTCATTTTCCGCAATCGGCTGATCGAGCTGATCCAGTACGCGCCGACAACGGACAAGGTGCGGGCCGAACCGGTGCTGATCGTGCCGGCCTGGATCATGAAGTACTACATCCTAGACCTGTCACCGCGGAATTCACTGGTGAACTATCTCGTCGGTCAAGGCAAAACGGTGTTCATCATCTCGTGGAAAAATCCGGACGTCGAGGATCGCA
>CALBEG010000154.1 GCA_937927455.1 uncultured Elioraea sp.
CTCAGCCCCAGTTGATGCTTCCCGCTTCTTCCCGCTCCCCGAGTGCGATCTCGCCAGCCTCCGTGTGGCGGTGACAGAGGATTTCGGCTTTGCTCCGGTTTCGGCCGAGGTGCGTGGGCTGTTCCGAGATCGCATCGGCCGCATCCGCCATCTGTTCGGCGAGCTGATCGAGGCAAGCCCCGACATGAGCGGAGCCGACGAGGCCTTCGCCGTTCTGCGCGCGGAAGGAATGCTGGCCCGCCACCTGCCCACCTACCGCACGCGGCCGCACATGTTGGGGCCCAACCTGATCGCCAACATCGAAGAGGGGCTCAGCTACAGCCTCGCCGACCATGCGCGCGCGCACGCGGTGCAGACCGCGATCGCACACCGGGTTCATACGTTCTTCTCTCGCGTCGATCTCATCCTGTCGCCGGCGATGGCCGTGCAGCCGATGCCGTGGACGGTGCTCGCGCCGATGGAGATCGACGGGGTGGGGCTTCGCTCCTACTATCACTGGCTTGCGCTTGCCTACGCGGTGACTCTGGCGGCACACCCAGCCATCGTGCTGCCGTGTGGAGTGGATTCACGCGGCCTTCCGTTCGGCCTGCAGCTGGTAGGGCGACGCCGAGGCGATGCGGCGCTGCTGGCCGCCGCCGCTGCGGTCGAACGGGCGTTCGCCGGCATCCCGGGTTGTCGCCGGCCGCTGCCTGATCTTGCTGCGCTGGCCGCCATGCCAAGGATGCACGATCGGCCAGGAGCCGACATGTTGGCCCATGTCGGGCGCGGCTGAGCCCGGTTGTCGCGCCACGCGATGGCTGGCGAGGCTCCCGCATCTGTCGGCTGGGGGAAAGAGACGATCGTGCGCACGGCGACACGTTGCATTCGTGCCGTAACGGCAGTCCTGCCGCCGCTGCTGATCGCGCGCCCCGCCGTCGCGGGCCTTCTGCATGGCCTGCTCGGGGTTCGAACGAGGAGGAAAGGGGTCTCTTCATGATGTCCGGTTGGCTTGAGCGCGAATACGCCACGGTCGCCGCCGTTCCCGACTATCCGGCGATCGAGGCTGGTTGGGCGGAGCGCATGGTGCAGGCACTTGCGCTGCACGCGCCCACCGTCGTGTCTTACGGCGAGGGGGAGCGGCGCGCGATTGACCTCTACCGGCCCGAAACCCTGTCTGATCCTCCTCTGCTCATCTGGATCCATGGCGGCTATTGGCAGCGCCGGCATCGGCGCGAGTTCGCCTGGGTCGCGACACCGTGGCTGGCGCGCGGCGTGGCGGTGGCGATGCCCGGCTATCCGCTCTGCCCTGAGGTGACTCTCTCTGCCCTGGTGGATGATGTGCGGTCTGCCGTCGCCCTGCTTTGGCGCGAGGCTTCGGCTTTGGGCCTGGCGCGGTGTTGGCTGGTCGGGGGGCATTCCGCCGGCGGGCATCTCGCCGCGATGCTGGCGGCGACCGATTGGGCCGAGCGCGGGGTTGCCGATCTTCGCTTCCGCGCCGTGCTGCCCTCCTCGGGCCTATTCGATCTCGCCCCTTTGCTCGGCACCACGCACAACCGGGCGTTGGGGCTTGATCTCGCTGACGCCACGCGTCTGTCGCCCATCCTGCTTGCCCCGCCCGAGGGAACGCGGCTCTTGGCAGCAGTGGGTGGGGCGGAGAGCGGGGAGTTCCGACGCCAGTCGCGGGAGTTTGCCGCCGTTTGGGCGGAACGCGGGGCGGCTGCCGCTTCGCTCGAATTGCCGGGCCGCAACCACTTCACCGCACAGGACGCCTGGGCGGAGCCGGCCAGTCCCCTGTTCGCAGCCGCGCAGGCGTTCCTCACCTGCGACTGAACCCGCCCGTCAACCGCTGCCTCGTCTCCGCGTGGCGCGCTGCCAGAGCTTCCAGACGGGCGGTACGAGCCATGTACACAACAACACCCGCACCAAGTGAAACCCCAGCACCAGAGGCGCGCCGAGATCGAGCACCTTGGCGGTGATCGCGAGCTCCGGCATCCCGCCTGGCGCGGTGCCGAGCAGCACCGCTGGAAAGGGAAGGTGCCAGGCGGCGACGATGGCGAGCGCGAGCAGAAGGCACAGCATCGAAACGATCGCCATCGACACCACCGAGGCGAGTGCAAGACGCGGCGCGCGCAACACCACGTTCCGCTCAAGCCGCGTGCCGAGGGTCCAGCCGAGCATGAGCTGGGCGAGATCGACCAGCATGGGGGGAAGGCCTGATAGCGGCTCGCCCGCCACCGCAAGGCCGAGCGAGACGAGCACCGGGCCCATCATCCACGGATTGGCGAGGCCGAGCCGCCGCAGCAGCAAGGCCCCGAACGTCCCAAGCGTCAGCAGCACAGGAAGGAGCGGCCAAACCACGGCAAGCGAAGGAAGGCTGAAGACATCGCGCCCGCGCTCGACCACGGCGACGACAAACGGGGGGTAGAGCAGCACCACCAGCATCATGCGCAGCGTTTGCGTCAGTGTGACGACGCCGACCGAGAGGCCCGCCCGCGCAGCGAGCACCGCCATGACCACCACCCCTCCCGGAACCGAGGCGTAATAGGCGGTGTGCGGATCGATCGCGCCGATGCGGGCGGTGGCGCGCGAAGCGATCGCACCGGCGAGGATGGTGCCGACGCCCGCCACCGCCATGGCGGGAAGGGACAACGCGAGAGCGGCCAGAACAGGCGGGGTGAAGCCCTGGCCCAATCCGGTGCCGAGCACGATCAGCCCTGCTGGGCGAACCATCTTCGGCACGGCGACGCTGGCTCCGGCCAAGGCTGCGGCCACCACCGCCACCATCGCTCCCACCATCCAGGCGAGCGGAACGCCGAGCCGCGACGCCACCCACCCCCCGACCGCCGCCAGCGCGAAGGTCGCCGCCTGACGAATGAGCAGACGGGCCCGTTCGACGGGCACGGTCAGCGCTGATGGTCTGTAGCGAACGCGTTGAAGGTGATCAGGGTGAACGTGTCTTTCACGCCGGGCAGGCGTTGCACGGTCTCGGTCACGAACAGGCCGGGGTCCTGGTCGGGCCCGAGATAGAACTTGCCGAGAAGGTCGTACTGGCCGGAAATCGAGTAGATTTCGCTGACCTCGGGAATGCGGTCCACCGCCTCGCGCGCCGTCTCGTAGGCGCGGCCCATCTCGCATTTGATCAGCACGAAGAGCGGGCGCATCCCTCTCGACCTCCTCACGTCGGTGCGAATGCTAGGCGGGGGAGGGACGACCGACAACGCCCCGCGCCGCGGCACGCGGGTTGCGTGCCTGTGGCCGCGCAGGACAGGATCACCCGCACCATGACGTCCGTTTACGCCTCACGCGACCCGCGCGACCGCGGCGGCCCCGCCCAGCCGCTGCTGTCTGTGCGCGATCTCACCCGGCACTTCGTGCTCGCGCGCGGCGTCTTCGGGCTTGGCCGCAGCGCAGGCGTGGTGCGGGCTGTGGACGGCGTGTCCTTCACGGTGGCGAAGGGCGAAACCTTGGGCATCGTGGGCGAATCAGGCTGCGGCAAATCCACCACCGCGCGGCTCCTCATGCGGCTGATCGAGCCGGATTCGGGCGAGGTGCTGTTCGATGGCGAGACCGTCGGGGGGGGCGGGATGGAGCTGCGCGAGATGCGCCGGCAGATGCAGATGGTGTTCCAGGACTCCTACGCCTCGCTCAACCCGCGCCTGCCGATCGAGGACAGCATCGCCTTCGCCCCCATTGTGCACGGGGTGCCGAAGGCGCGCGCACGGGCGAAGGCGCGGGAGCTCCTCGCCGCGGTGGGGCTCGCGCCCGACCAATTCGCGCAACGCTACCCGCACCAGCTGTCGGGCGGGCAGAGGCAACGCGTCAACATCGCCCGTGCGCTCGCCCTCGAGCCGCGGTTGATCGTGCTCGACGAGCCGGTGAGTGCACTCGACAAGTCGGTCGAGGCGCAGGTGCTGAACCTGCTTCTCGACCTCAAGCGCGACTTCGCCCTCACCTACCTGTTCATCAGCCACGACCTGAACGTGGTGCAGTTCGTCTCCGATCGCGTTCTGGTGATGTATCTCGGTCGCGTGGTGGAGGTGGGCCCGGTGGAGGCGATCTATCGCACTCCGCGCCACCCTTATACGCGCGCCCTGCTCGCCTCCCGCCCCTCGATGGACCCGGGCCGGCGGATGACGGAACCTCCGCTCTCGGGCGATCCGCCGAACCCGATCAACCCGCCCTCGGGCTGCCGGTTCCGCACGCGCTGCGCCTTCGCCGAAGGCGTGTGCGCCGAACGCGAACCCGCCCTCTCGGGCTCCTTCACGGGCGATGCGCACCTCGCCGCCTGCCATATGACGGCCGCAGGTTCAGGCCACAGCCAAGCGCCGGGGAGGGGCTGATGACGACGACCGTGATGCGCGACACCGACACGGGAGCGGAACAACCGGCGCGCCTGCTTGCCGAGGTGCGCGATCTCACCGTGCGCTTCGTCTCGCGCGAGGCCACCGTGCACGCGGTGAACGGCGTCTCTTTCACGCTCGCGCCGGGCGAGGTTCTGGTCATCCTGGGCGAGTCCGGCTCCGGCAAATCGGTGACTCTGCGTGCCCTGATGCGGCTGCTTCCGCCCAAGCGGACCGTGATCGAGGGCAGCGTGCGCATCGCGGGGCACGACGTGCTCGCGCTCTCGCCCACGGCACTCGAGGAATTCCGCGGTGCCGTGGCGTCGATGATCTTCCAGGAGCCAATGACCGCGCTCGACCCTGTGTTCACCATCGGCACGCAGATTGCCGAGACCATCATCCGCCATGAGGGAGTGAGCCGGGCGGAGGCGGACCGGCGCGCCTTGGAACTCCTTGAGCTCGTGCAGATCCCCTCCGCCAGGCGTCGGCTGGCCGCTTATCCGCACGAGCTTTCGGGCGGGCTTCGCCAGAGGGCGATGATCGCGATCGCGCTCGCTTGCCGCCCGAAGCTCCTGCTCGCCGACGAGCCCACGACCGCGCTCGATGCCACGGTGCAGATCCAGATCCTGCTGCTGCTGCGGAAGCTGAAGGAGGAGCTCGGCATGGGGGTGATCTTCGTCACCCATGATCTCGGTGTGGCCGGGGAGATCGCCGATCGGGTGGCGGTGATGTATGCCGGCCGCTTCGTCGAATCAGGCGAGGTTGGGGAGGTGATGAAGCGCCCGCTTCACCCCTACACGCAGGGGCTGATGGGCAGCACCGTGCACGCTGGGCTGCGCGGCACCCGGCTTGCGGCCATTCCCGGTGCTCCGCCCGACCTCTCCCGCCTGCCGCCGGGCTGCGCCTTCGCCCCCCGCTGCGCTTTTGCCGAACCTGTCTGCCGCGAGCGTCTGCCTGAGGAGATGCACCTTCCGCCGCGGCACATGGCGCGGTGCATCCGGGTGGCAGCGTGAGTGATCGCGGCAGCATGGGGGGGGTCGGGCTCGGGAGTTCGGTCCGCCGCGTCGAGGACGACCGCCTCCTGCGCGGCCAGGGTCGTTTCGCCGACGACCTCGCACCGCGCGATGCCCTCTTTGCCCGTTTCGTGCGCTCGCCGCACGCGCATGCCAAGATCGGCAACATGGATGTTTCGGCCGCTTGCGCGGTTCCGGGCGTGGTCGCCGTCATCACAGGGGAGGAGCTGCGCCGGGCGGGCAGAGGCGCTCTGCCCTGCCTGCTTTCCTTTCCGCAGGCCGATGGAACGCCGGCGCGCTATCCTGCGCGGTTTGCCCTGCCGCATGATCGCGTGCGCTTCGTCGGCGAGGCGGTGGCGATGGTGGTGGCGGACACCCCAGCTGCGGCTGCCGACGGGGTGGAGGCGGTGGCAATCGAGTGGCGCCCGCTCGCGCCGGTGATCGGAATCTCAGCCGCGCGCGAGGCCCTAGCGATCCACCCCGAGGTGCCGGGCAATCGCGTTCACCTGTGGGAAGCGGGCGATGAGGCTGCGGTCGCGCGTGCCTTCGCTACGGCCGCCCGCCTCGTTACCACCCGGGTGCCGATCAGCCGCGTGACCGCCGCCCCGCTCGAGACTCGCGGCGCGATCGCGCAGTGGGATCCCGTGCTGCGGCGTTTCACTCTCGTCACCGCCACCCAGGGCACGACGGAGGCGCACACGGAACTCACGCAGCACGGCCTCGGTGGCCTGCCCGCGTCTGCCCTGCGCGTGCTAACCCCCGATGTCGGCGGCGGGTTTGGCATGAAAAACCACGCTTACCCCGAGCATGTGGCGCTGTTGCACGCGGCCGAACGGTTGGGAAAGCCCATCCGCTGGCAGGCCGAGCGCACGGAAGCCTTCCTTTCCGACAGTGCCGGGCGCGCGCACGAGATCACGATCACGCTCGCTCTCGATGCTGAGGCGCGCATCATCGCCGTGCGCTGGCAATGGCTGTCCGATCTCGGCGCCTATTGCGTCGGGTTCGGGCCAGGCGTCGGCACCATCGGCGGGCCGCGCATCGCCGTCGGCCCCTACCGCATCCCGGCCTTCCATGTGCGCTCCGAGGGTTATCTCACCACCACCGCGCCAATCGACGCTTATCGCGGCGCGGGCAAGCCTGAGGCGGCCTATGCGCTCGAGGTGGCGATCGACCACGCAGCGGCCGAACTCGGCCTCGACCCGGCGGAGCTTCGCCGGCGCAACCTGATCCCGCCTGCGGCGATTCCCTATCGGACGCCAACCGGTCAGGTCTACGACAGCGGCGACTTCCCTCTCTTGCTCGAGCGTGCGCTGCACCTCGCCGACCGAGCAGGGTTTTCATCCCGTCGTGCCGCTGCCGAGCGTGAGGGGAAGCTGAGGGGCCTCGGTATTGGTTGCTATGTCGAGCCGTCTGGCTTTCGTGACGGTCGCGTTCAGCTCGCGTTCGACCGTCAGGGCGGGGTCACGCTCGTCACCTCTGCGGTGTCCAACGGCCAGCCGCATGCGACGGTCTTTGCCCAAGTGGTTCATCACCGGCTCGGCGTGCCGTTCGAGCGCATCCGCGTGGTGCAGGGCGATTCCGATCTCACTGGCTACGCCTCGGGCACGGCGGGATCGCGATCGCTTACTCTTGCTGCGGTTGGCGTATTCCGCGCCGCCGAAGCGATCGAGGCGAAGGCTAAACGGATCGCCGCCGCCCTGCTCGAGGTCTCGGCCGAAGACATCACGGTCGAGCGCGGCACCTTCCGCGTCGCTGGCACGGACCGTGTGGTCACGCTCAGCGAGGTTGCGCGCGCTGCTTGGAATCCTGCCTTTGTGCCGGAGGAGGAGAGCCTTGGCCTCGAGGCTTCCGCCCACCCCACGCAGCGTGTGGCCAATTTCCCGAATGGCTGCCATGTGGCGGAGGTGGAGATTGATCGCGCCACGGGCGCGGTGCGCCTCGTCCGCTACACGGCGGTGAACGATTTCGGTGTGGTGGTGAACCCCCTCACTCTGCGCGGGCAGGTGGTGGGGGCCATCGCCCAAGGCGCTGGCCAGGTGCTGCTCGAGGGCCTCGACTACGAGCCCGAGACCGGTCAGCTCATCACTGCGTCCTGGATGGATTACGCCCTGCCACGGGCGGATGATCTGCCCGAAATCGCCTGGGAGACGATTGAGATCCCTTGCCGAACCAACCCGCTCGGCGTCAAAGGGGCGGGGGAGGCTGGGTGTGCGGCGTCTTTGCCGGCGGTGATGAACGCCGTGTCGGACGCGCTCCGATCCGCTGGCGTTTCGTCCTCGGCTCTGCCTCTCGCGATGCCGCTACGCGCCGAAATGATCTGGCGTCTGCTCGCGGCCTCGTCATGATTCGTTGCGTCCGGACGCGTCTTTGTGACCCTGTGGGAGATTGTTCCTCCTAGGCCTGGGTGCCATCGTCGCGGCGAAACGCGAAAGGGACTGCGCTCGGATGCGCCTTGCGGCACAGATCGTCATCCTTGCGCTCGCCGCCGGAGCCGGGGCGGGCTGGTGGCTGTATGGGGATCGGGTTGGCCTGCCCGACCCGATGACGCTGCTCGGCCTGACGCCAGCCCGGGAGGCAGGGCCGCCGCGCGCGCCTGCCGGGGCACGCATCGAAGTGGTCACTGCCCCGGTCAGGGTCGCCCCCCTCGTTGAGAGGATGGAAAGCATCGGCACTGCCCGCGCGCGCGAAGCAGTGACCGTGACAAGCCGCGTCTCCGGCATCGTCGTCGCCATCCACTTCGCGGAAGGGCAGACGGTGAAGGCGGGTGACGTGCTGGTCGAGCTCGACCGCTCGGCCCAGGTCGCTGCCTACGATCGTGCGCGGGCTGCCGCCGACGACGCGCGAACCAGGCTTGCCCGCGCCCGGCAGCTGCGCGCCACCCAGTCCGTGCCCGAAGCGCAGATCGACCAGCTCGAGGCCGCCCTGCGCCAGGCCGAGGCTCAGGTGCGCGAGGCGCAGGCGCGCATCGAGGAGATGAAGATCATCGCACCCTTCTCCGGCCGTGTGGGCTTGCGCCAAGTGAGTCTGGGTGCGCTGATCCAGCCTGGGACGGCGATCACCACCCTCGACGACCTCTCAAGGATCAGGGTGGAGTTTGCCGTGCCCGAACTGTTCGTCGCACGGCTCGCTTTGGGCCAGCCGGTTGTCGCCACCTCGCCCGCCTTCGGTGCGCGCAGTTTTATTGGCGAGGTGACGGCGATCGACACGCGGATCGACCCCGCCACACGCTCCCTTCGCGCGATCGCCGAGTTCGACAACCCGGACGAGACGCTCCGCCCTGGCCTGTTTCTCAACATCGTGCTCACCTTGTCTGAGCAACCGTCCGCTCTGCTCGTGCCCGAGGAAGCGATCGACCCGGTGGGTGACCGCGCCTACGTCTATGCTGTCCGAGAGGGTCGTGCCATCCGCCAGGAGGTGAAGCTCGGCACGCGGCTTCCGGGCGAGGTGGAGGTCGTGGA
>CALBEG010000155.1 GCA_937927455.1 uncultured Elioraea sp.
CCCCTTGACGACGCGCTCGCCCTCGGGCGCGGTCGGGGCATGGCGCTGAAAATCGGCAAGGGGGCTTCGGCCCCACCCTTCATCGTGATGGACGTGATCGCGGCGGCGAATGCGCGCGTCGCCCGTTCCGCCCCCTCAGACCCGCGGGTGATCCGCATGGAAGTGGGCCAGCCCTCCACCGGGGCGCCGCGCGCGGCGATCGAGGCTGCCATCGCCGCCATGCGCGCGGGCGAAACGCTCGGCTACACGGAGACCTTCGGCATCCCGCCGCTGCGCGAGCGGATCGCGCAGCTTTACGCCGAGCGATACGGGCTTGCCGTTGCCCCCGCCCGCATTGCCGTCACAGTGGGTGCCTCGGGTGCCTTCCCGCTCGCCTTCCTCGCCGCCTTCGACCCTGGCGACCGGGTGGCGCTCGCCTCACCCTATTATCCGCCGTACGTGAACATTCTCGAGGCCCTGGGACTTGTTCCCGTCCTGGTCGAGGCGGGGCCGGACTCACGGTTCCAGCCGACGGTGGCCATGCTGGAGCGGATTGACCCGCCACCGGACGGCCTCATCGTCGCCTCGCCCTGCAATCCGGCCGGCACCATGCTGCATGCGGACGATCTCGCCGCCCTCGGCGCCTGGTGCGGCGCGCACGGCGTGCGGCTGATTTCGGATGAAATCTACCATGGCCTGACCTATGGCGAACCGGCTGCCACCGCCGCGGACATCCCGGGCGCCATCGTCATCAACTCCTTCTCCAAATACTGGTCGATGACCGGCTGGCGCGTGGGCTGGATGGTGCTTCCGGAGGACCTGGTGCGGCCGGTGGAGCGGATCGCCTCCAACCTCTTTATCTCAGCCCCCGCCGTCTCCCAGGTCGCGGCTCTCGCCGCCTTCGCGGCGACGGAGGAGCTGGAGGCGCACCGCGCCCGCTACGCCGCCAACCGGGCGCTGCTGCTCGATGCCCTGCCGCGGGCGGGCTTGACGCGCATCGCGCCGGCCGAGGGCGCGTTCTACCTCTACGCCGACATCGGCGACCTGACCAACGACAGCGCCGCCTTCTGCCGGCGCATGCTGGAGGAGATCGCGATCGCCGCCACCCCGGGGGTGGATTTTGACCGGGCGCGCGGCCAGCGCACCATCCGCTTCTCCTTCTGCGGTGCCACCGAGGATATGGCCGAGGCGGCGGAGCGCCTTGGCCGCTGGCTCGGCTGAAGGGGCGCGAGCGGCCTCAGCGCCGCCACCAGCCGCGCTTTTTCGGCACCTCGGCGATCACCTCGTCGACCACGATCGGCTTGATCTCGGCCGAGGCGATCGGGCCTTGCGGAGGGGGCGGTTCGGCGGCGACAGGCTCGCCTGAGGGCGGTGGTTCCGCCGCCGGCTCGTTTGCACCGGTCCCGGCTGCCACGGACACGGTCGCGTCAGAGCCAATCGGCGCGGCCTCGGCTGGCGGCGGGGGTGTAGCCATGATCGGCACCGCACCCGCCGGCTCCAGCAGATCGGAGCCCTGCACCCCCTGAGACGGTGCCGCCGCACCATCTTCGAAAGCCTCGAACAGGTCGACGGTTGCTTCCGCGAACGGATTTGCCGGTGTAGCGCCGACATAGGCTGGGGTGGGGGCGGGCGTGCCGGAATGATCCGGCCGGCGACGGCCGCCGCGTCGGCCGCGACGGGCCCCGCGCGACTCGCTCTCCGTCACGCCAGAGCTGCGGAACGGTTCCACTTCGGTGGAGGGCGAGAACGCCATCGCCTCATCCGCCTCCGGCACGAGCGGCGGCAGCGCGGTGAGATCCGGCTGGTCGCCGACGCCGGGCGGCACCGTGCGCTGTGCATCCTCGCGGCGACCGCCCCGGCGGCGGCGACGACGACGGCGTCGTCTCGCCTCGCGGTCACCCTCGGTCGCCCCGCGACCGGCCTCGCCCGGACTTGCATCGGTCATCGCCTCCCCCTCCTCGCCCTCGAGGTCGGCGGGGTCGGAGTCCTCGCCCTCATCCTCCTCGGCTTCGCGAAGGGGCTCAGGTTCGAGGATAGGCGGCGGCAGGGGCGCCACAGGCTGGGCGAGCGGAGTGGCAAGGGCGGGCCTGGTGCGCTCGATCCGTACCGCCGGAGGGGCGAGGCTGTCGTCGGCGGCGAACAGGATCTTCAGCCCGAAACTCTCTTCGAGCTGGGCAAGCCGGGCGCGCTTGTGGTTGAGCAGGTAGAGCGCGACCGCCCCTGCGCAGTGCACGACGATCTCCGCCGCCCGGCGCTTCGCCGCCTCCTCCTCGATGGCGCGCAACACCGCGACCGAACTCGATTCGACCGACCGCACGAGGCCCGTTCCGTTGCAGGTGGGGCAGGTGACGAAGGAGCTCTCGGTGAGCGAGGGGCGGAGCCGCTGGCGGCTCATCTCGAGCAGACCGAAATGCGAGATCCGCCCGACCTGAATGCGTGCCCGGTCCTGCCTCAGCGCCTCCTTCAGACGCCGTTCCACAGCCGCATTGTTCCGGCTGTTTTCCATGTCGATGAAATCGATGACGATCAAGCCGGCGAGGTCGCGCAGCCGGATCTGGCGCGCGATCTCGTCCGCCGCCTCGAGATTGGTCTTGAGCGCGGTCTCCTCGATGTTGCGCTCGCGCGTCGCACGGCCCGAGTTGACGTCGATTGCGACCAGCGCCTCCGTCTGGTCGATCACAAGATAGCCCCCGGAGCGGAGCTCGACGCGCTTGTTGTGCATCGCATCGAGCTGCGCCTCCACGCCCGCGCGGGCGAACAGCGGCACGCCACCGTCGCGGTAGAGCTGCACCTTGCGCGCATGCGAAGGCATCAGCATGCGCATGAAGTCCTTCGCCGCCTTGTAGGCCTCCTCGCCGTCGACGATCACCTCGTCGATGTCGCGCGAATAGACATCGCGGATGGCGCGCTTGATGAGGTTCGCCTCCTCGTAGATCAGCGCGGGGGCCACCGACTGCAGGGTCTTTTCTCGGATGTCGTCCCAGAGGCGGAGGAGATACTCGCAGTCGCGCTTGATCTCGGCCTTCGGGCGGTTTGCCCCCGCCGTGCGCACGATCAGCCCCATCCCGTCCGGAATTTCGAGCTCGTTCATGATCTCGCGCAGGCGCTTGCGGTCGGCGGGCGAGGTGATCTTGCGGCTGATCCCGCCGCCGCGGGGCGTGTTCGGCATCAAGACGCAGTAGCGGCCGGCGAGCGAAAGGTAGGTGGTCAGGGCCGCGCCTTTGTTGCCCCGCTCCTCCTTCACCACCTGCACGAGCAGGATTTGGCGGCGCTTGATCACCTCCTGGATTTTGTATTGGCGGAGAAAGCGGGGAGGGATCCGGCGGGGCCGGTCCTCGTCCGCGCCGTCGTGGCCGTTGCCGCCGCCGATCGTTTCGGGAATGACAGGCTCCGCCGCAACGGTTTCGATCTCGCGCGGCAAGCGGTCCTCCGTGCCGGCGGCGCGGTCCCCGTCGGGTGCGTCCTCCGCTGTCCCGGCCGCGAGGCCGGAGTCCGCTGTCGCCTGAGGGTCGGTCTCGGCCAAGGGGGCGGGCGGGTCGGGATCAAGCACGAGGCGCTCGGTCTCCATCCGCGCCGGCTGAGCGGCGGGTGGGCGCGGGTCGGGTGCAGCTTCCCCCGGCGGATCGGGCGGGGCTGGCGCGTGCAGGGGCGGGGTTTCGGGCTGGGCCGCGACCTCGGGCAAGGCTGCGCCGGCTGGCTGCGGAGTGGCAAGCTCGTCGACGCTCGCGCTGGCCGGCCGGTCGTCCTCGCCCTCTTCCGGCGTGTCTTCTGCAGGGGCAGGAGGGTGCGCCGCCTCGGTCCCCTCGCTGGTGGGGGCGGGCTCGGCGGGTGACAGGCCCGTTGCCTCCGCCTCCTCGCGTTCGGCCTCCTCGGCCGCCTCCTGGGCGGCAAGCTCGAGCAGGCGCTGCCGGTCGGCAACCGGGATCTGATAGTAGTCCGGATGGATTTCACCAAACGCGAGAAACCCGTGCCTGTTGCCGCCAAAGTCGACAAAGGCCGCCTGCAAAGAAGGTTCTACGCGAACAACCTTGGCGAGATAGATGTTTCCCTTGAGCGTCTTCTTGGTCGACGTCTCGACGTCGAATTCCTCAAGACGGTTTCCGTCGAGCACGACCACCCGGGTTTCTTCCGGGTGGGTCGCATCGATC
>CALBEG010000156.1 GCA_937927455.1 uncultured Elioraea sp.
GATCATCTTCGAGGGGATCTCGCTCTCGCCGGAGGTTTCGAGCTGGCGCTGGATGCCGTTGACGATGCGCTCGATCTGCTCGTCGGTCACAGGGCGTTTGCGGAGCGCAATGCGGATGGAGCGGGCGAGCTTCTCGCGATCGAACGCGACCCGCCGCCCGTCGGACTTGATCACGGTCAGTTCGCGCAGCACCGTGCGCTCGACGGTGGTGAAGCGCTGGCCGCAGGCGGGGCAGAAGCGGCGGCGGCGGATCGCCGCCCCATCCTCGGTGGGGCGGCTGTCCTTCACCTGGGTGTCCTCGTGTCCGCAGAACGGACAGCGCATTGGCCCTTCCTTACGCGCGATAGACGGGGAATTGGGCGCAGAGCGCCTTCACCCGCTCGGCCACGCGCTGTTCCGCCTGGTCGTTCGTGCCGTCGTTGGAGCGGGCAAGCCCCTCCAGCACCTCGCCGATCATGCGCGCGACCTCGCGGAACTCCTCGACCCCGAAGCCGCGCGTGGTGGCGGCAGGAGACCCGAGGCGGATGCCCGAGGTGACCATCGGCTTTTGAGGATCGAACGGGATCGCGTTCTTGTTGCACGTGATGTGCGCGCGCTCGAGCGAGGCCTCGGCCGCCTTGCCGGTGAGGTTTTTCGGACGGAGATCGACCAGCACGAGGTGGCAGTCGGTGCCGCCGGCGACGAGCCCGAAGCCTTGGGCGAGAAGCTCTTCGGCCATGGCACGCGCGTTCTCCACCACGCGCTTCTGGTAGGCGCGGAACTCAGGCGTGAGCGCTTCGCCGAACGCCACCGCTTTGGCAGCGATGACGTGCATCAGCGGGCCGCCCTGAAGGCCGGGGAACACAGCCGAGTTGATCCGTTTGCCAAGCTCGGCGTCGTCCGAGAGGATCATGCCGCCGCGCGGCCCGCGCAGGGTTTTGTGCGTGGTGGTGGTGACCACGTGGGCGTGCGGCAGCGGCGACGGATACAACCCTGCGGCGATCAGCCCGGCAAAGTGCGCCACGTCCGCCATCAGGACCGCGCCCACCTCGTCCGCAATGTCGCGGAATGCTTTGAAATCAAGGGCCCGCGGGATGGCGCTGCCGCCCGCGATGATCATCCTCGGCCGGTGCTGACGGGCCAGGTCGCGCACCTCGTCGAGGTCGACGCAGTGATCGTCCCGCCGCACGCCGTAGGTCACCGCCTTGAACCACTTGCCGGACAGGTTCACCGGCGCGCCGTGCGTCAAGTGGCCGCCGGCGGCGAGGTCCTGGCCGAGGATGACGTCGCCCGGCTGGAGAAGCGCGAGCATCACCGCCTGGTTTGCCTGCGCCCCGGAGTGGGGCTGGACATTGGCGAAGGCGCAACCGAACAGGGTCTTGGCGCGGTCGATGGCAAGCGCCTCGACCTTGTCCACCTCAGCACAGCCGCCGTAGTAGCGCCGGCCAGGGTAGCCTTCGGCGTATTTGTTGGTCATCACCGAGCCCTGGGCTTCGAGCACGGCGCGAGAGACGAGGTTTTCGGAGGCGATGAGCTCGATCCCGTCCTGCTGGCGGGCAAGTTCGCCCGCGATCGCCGCCGCGACCGCGGGGTCGACCTCAGCGAGCGGCGCCGTGAAAAAGCGGGCAGGGCTGAGGACGGCGGCGGCAACGTTCATCGCACGAGGTCTCCAGTCAGTTCGATCTTGGCGACACGACGCTCGTGCCGCCCGCCCTCGAAGGGCGTGGAGAGGAAGGTCTTCAGCGCATCGAGGGCGGGTTCAACTCCAGTGGTGCGGGCGCCGAAAGCGATCACGTTGGCGTCATTGTGCGCGCGGGTGAGCCGCGCCCCCGTGACGTCGTGGATCAGGGCGCAGCGGATCCCGGGGTGACGGTTGGCCGTCATCGACATCCCGATGCCTGTGCCGCAGACGAGTACGCCGAAGCGCGCCCTGCCCTCAAGCACGGCGCGGCAAACAGCGTGCGCGAAGTCCGGGTAGTCGACGGAGGCGGTGCCGTCGGTCCCGCAATCGATCACCGCGTGGCCCCACTCGGCGAGAGCCGCGGCGAGCGTGGCTTTGAGGGCATAGCCCGCGTGGTCTGCGCCAAGAGCAACGGCGGCTTTCGGTTCGGTCTCGCGCAGTTCCGTCTCGCGCATGCGGTCATCCCGTCGCCGGCCAACAGGGACGGCGGAAGATGCTGATACCACGGGCTGGGCCGCGTCGCGAGAACCCCGCCAAGGCTTGGGGTGCAACCCTGCCTCGTTGACCGCGGCCGCGCCGGAGGATCACGAAGCGAGGCAGCCCCGGGCCACTTGGCCGCAACGGCACCGACACGCGCGGGGGCTCGCCGCGCGACGCGATCCCCACCCGCTCCAGCTCCGCAGTTCGGGTGAAGGTCGACCCGACGACGATCGCCGGCGTCCATTCAAAGCCGGATCGGGAGCGGCGTTGCCCCAGGCGCCTACCCCGCGTGCGGTCATGGCACGGCGCCCGTCCTGGTCTCACACCCGTCCAAGCCGCCGTCGGAGCTTGCCGAGCGCGAGGCGCTCGACCATCGCTGGTGCGTCCGCCGGCCCTGTGGCCACCGCCTCCTCACCGGTGCGGGGGTCGACGGCGGCAACGCGCAACCAGGCGCCCAGGCGGCGATGCTCGAACAGCACCTCGCCCAATGCCTCACCAGCCGCAGTTTTGCCGCAGCGAGCCGCCCCGTCTGGCACGCCCGGCCCGGCTCGCCTATCGTCCCGCCCCGTCACTGCCAACACCGAACGGGGAGGCGCCGCCCATGAGCACCCATCGTCCCGAGACCTTGGTCCTGCACGCCGGCCATCGGCGCGACCCCGCCACCGGCGCGGTCGCCGTGCCCATCTACCAGACCACCTCTTACCAATTCGACAGCACCGAGCACGCGGCCAACCTGTTCGCCTTGAAAGAGCTCGGCAACATCTACACGCGCATTATGAACCCAACC
>CALBEG010000157.1 GCA_937927455.1 uncultured Elioraea sp.
GCGCACGCGCAGCGTCGAACGGCATCACCGTGATCGTCTTCGGGTCGGGGAAGCCCGCCGGCGGCGACACCGCCGGATCTGCCGGCAGGAACCCCTGGGTGGAAGCGAGCTCCTGACCCTGACGGGAGAGCAGGAACTCGATGAAGGCAATCGCTGCCGGAACGTTCCGCGCTGTCGAGAGGATGCCGGCGGGCTCGGTGATCGCCGACACCCCGTCCTCGGGAAAGACGAAGCGGACGGGAGCGCCTTTCGCCGCTTCGCGGATGGGAAGGTAGTCGATGACGATGCCGAAGGCGCGCTCGGCGCCGGCGACCGCTTGCATCACCGGCCCGTTGCCGCCCCGCGCCTGCACCCCGTTGGCGACCAGCCGTTCGAGATAGGGCCAGCCAAGCGATTGCTGCTGCACGGTGGCGAGGACGTGGATCGCCGCAGCGCCCGAGACGGCAGGCGAGGGCATCGCCACCTGGTTGCGCGCCCGCGCATCGAGAAGGTCCTCCCAGCGCTTCGGCACGAAGGGCGCGCGGGTGTGGTGCATGATCCCGGTGGTGATCAGTTTTGTGCCGAAATAGGTGCGGTCCTTGTCGAGATGCTCGGCAGGCACCGCGCCTGTCTTCACCTCGGGCAGAGTGCGCAGACGCCCCTCCGCCTTCAGCCCCTCGAAGGTGAGGCTGTCGGCGACCAGGAGCACGTCTGGGCGAGGGGTGCCGGCGGCGATCTCGGCCCGCAGCCTGGTCATGATCTGCCCCGTGCCGCCGCGGATCCACTCCACCTTCACGCCCGGGTGCAGGCGCTCGAAGGCCTGGGCGGTGCCGGCGGCGTCGGGTTCGAGCTGGCTCGTGTAGAGAACAAGGGTGCCCTCCACCCTGGCCCGCGCGACGTGCGGGGCGGCAAGGGCGGCAGCAACGGCAAGGCCGCCGAGGCGGCGACGGGTGAGGCGCATCGCGTGGTTCTCCCGCTGATGTGGCGCGGCCAGGATCTACGGTGTGGCGGGCTATGCAGGGAGGGGAGGGACCGTGAAAGTCCTGTGACACTGTCCCCCTGGACAGGCGGGCGGGCTTGCGTCAGCGAAAGGACGGAGGAGGGAGGAGAGGGATGGGACCGGCGACGGCGATGAATCTCGGGCGCCTGCTGACCTGGACCGCCCGACGGCTGCCTGATCGGCTCGCGCTGGTGCAAGGCGATCGGCGACTGTGCTGGGCGGAACTCGACCAGCTCGTGGATCGCTTCGCCGCTCTGTTGCGCGTGCACGGGGTAGGCAAAGGCGAACGGCTCCTTGTGCATTCGCGCAACACGGTCGCGATGTTCGCAAGCCTCTGGGCGGCGCTGAAGGTGGGCGCCGTGTGGGTTCCCACCAATGTCCGCCTCACCCCGCCCGAGGTGGCCTATCTCGGTTCAGCGAGCAGGGCGAGGGCGATGCTGCGCGATCGGGGCTTCGCCGACCACGCGCGGGCCGTGCGCGCTGTCCATCCGGGCCTGGCTGCCGTGTTCGCGACGAGCGATGCGGGCGAGGGCGAAATCGATCTCGACTCTGCCCTCGCCTCGGCCGAGCTGCCGCCTCCCGATCACGAAGCCGATGTCGGCTACGGCGACCCGTGCTGGTTCTTTTTTACCTCAGGCACAACGGGGCGACCGAAAGCGGCGGTGTTGACGCACGGGCAGATGAGCTTCGTCATCGCCAATCATCTCGCCGACCTGATGCCGGGGCTTGATGAGCACCACTGCGCCCTGGTCTGCGCGCCCTTGAGCCATGCCGCGGGGATCCACGCGCTTGCCACGGTGGCGCGCGGCTGCCCCACGGTGATGACGACGTCGGAACGGTTCGATCCCGCCGAGGTTTGGCGCCTGGTCGAGAAGCACCGGGTGACGACGATGTTCGTTGTGCCAACCATGCTGAGCATGTTGGTCGAGCACCCGGCGGTCGATGCACACGACCACGCCTCTCTCAAACATCTACTGTACGCCGGGGCACCGATGTATCGGGCCGACCAGAAGCGGGCTCTCGCCAAGCTGGGATCGGGGTGCCTCACCCAGTATTTCGGCCTCGGCGAGGTGACGGCGAACATCACCGTGCTTCGCCCCGACCAGCACAGCCTGGAGGATGACGCTTCCTTCCCCATCGGCTCCTGCGGCATGCCGCGCACAGGGATGGACATCGCGATTCTCGATGCGGCCGGCAACCGCCTGCCGCCCGGACAGACGGGGGAAATCTGCGTGCGCGGCCCCGCCGTGTTCGCCGGCTACTTCGAGAACGAGGAGGCCAACCGCAAGGCCTTCGCCGGGGGCTGGTTCCACACCGGCGACCTTGGGCATCTGGACGAGCGAGGTTTTCTCTACATCACGGGCCGGGCGTCGGACATGTACATCTCCGGCGGGTCGAACGTGTATCCGCGCGAGGTCGAGGAGGCGATCCTGACACACCCGTCGGTGGCGGAGGCGGCGGTGGTGGGTCTGCCCCACCCCATATGGGGCGAGGCGGGTGTGGCGGCCGTGGTGCCCCGCCCGGGGATGACGGTGACGCCCGGGGAGGTGCTCGCGCACCTGCAGGGCAGGATCGCGCGCTACAAGCAGCCGCTGCGCGTCGTCGTCTGGGACAGTCTGCCGAAATCCGGGTACGGCAAGGTGCCGAAGCCCATGGTGCGCGAGCGTCTGGAGGCGGAGGGCGTGCGCTTCGCCTCCTGAAACCTCTCCAGCCGCGCGCGATGGTTGACCCGGCCCTTGTTTCCCCTATGTTCCGGTCAGAGCGAACAGGTGCCGGCGAGGAACCGCGGCGCCACGAGGATACGACCATGCCCCTGCCTTTGATGCCCAAGGCGACAGCCGTGTGGCTGATCGAAAACACGTCGCTCACCTTCGAGCAAATTGCCGAATTCTGCGGCATGCACCCGCTGGAGGTGCAGGCGATCGCGGACGGGGATGCGGCGGTCGGCATCGTCGGGCTCGACCCCGTCGCCAACGGACAGCTCACACGCGAAGAAATTTCACGCTGCGAGAAGGACCCCACCGCGCGGCTCCAGCTCGCTGCGAGCACGGTGGTGCTGCCGAAATCGAAGACCAAAGGCAAGGGCGGGCGCTACACGCCGGTTGCCAAGCGGCAGGACAAGCCCGACGCGATCGCCTTCCTGCTTCGTCACCACCCCGTCCTTTCCGATGCGCAGATCTGCGCCCTGCTCGGCACCACCAAGGAGACGGTGCAGAAGGTTCGCGACAAGACGCACTGGAACAGCGCCAACATCAAGCCGCGCGACCCCGTGTTGCTCGGTCTCTGTTCGCAGACCGACCTCAACCGGACGGTCGAGGAGGCGATGGAGAGAGCACGGCGCGAGGGCCGCGCTGTGCCGGAGCCGACGGAGGCGGCGCCGCAAAGCTGACCCAGCGCGGCGCGCCTCGCGCGCGTCCACTCTTCGGCCACGTTCCGTGCTAGCCTCCATCGCGAAGGCGAGCAGACATGGCCGAGACCGACCTTCTCACCCTCGTTCCGCACTCGGGCCTGCAGTTCCACGTCCGCCCGTTCGATGAGGCGCGCCTGCCGCGCATCACCCGTGCCTTCTGGGAAGAGCTGGAAAACCGGGGGCCGGACGGTCAGCCGCATGTCATTCTCCGCCCGCTGGTGACGGACGAGACGGACGGATCCTTCCTCGACCCGGTGACGAAAACCCGCCCGCCCGAGGACCGGATCTACCAGATCAACACCGCGCGTGCGCTCGAACCCTTCCTCGAACGCTGGACGCCCCTCCCTGTCTGCGAGGTTCGCGATGGCAGGTTTGAACAGGGTCCGACCAATTGGGTGCGAATCCGTCTGAGCCGTCTTTTCGCGCGCGACGGCGCGGGCGACACGCACGCCGCCGTGCTGGCTTTCGACACCGCCCTCGTCCCGCGGCGCGCGGGCGCTCCCTATGTCGGCCTCTCGCCCGTGCGCGAGGAGCAGCTGTTCAGCCTGGTCGTGGAAGCGGAACAGAACGCCTGGTTTCTTCGCCAGGCCTGGGTGGACAAGTGGTTGGAGGCGAATTTCCGCGAGGCGCGCGAGGCCGCACGTGGCCGCAAGCTGAGGCCCGAGGACCTGCCGTGGCGGGCCGAGCATTGGGCGCGCTACCTCACCTTCCTCTCCGTGCTCGAGGCGGCGGGGCTGGTGCCGAAGGTTCGCACCCTCGACATCACCTCGGCCACCCAGTCCGCGCGGCCGATCGCCGTCGACCTCGTGCTCGATCTCGGCAATTCCCGCTGCTGCGGCATGCTGATCGAGGACCATCCTGACCGGCCGCTCGACTTCACGAACGGCGCGCCGCTTAGTTTGCGCGAACTCTCCGCTCCGGAGCGAAGCTGGGCGATCCCTTTCGAAAGCCGGGTCGAGTTCCACCGCGCCTCGTTCGGCCGCGACGCGCTCTCCAACACCTCGGGCCGCATGCTCGCCTTCCACTGGGCAAGCCCCGTGCGCGTGGGGCCCGAGGCGGTGCGGCTCGCGGCGCAGTCGCGCGGCAACGAAGGGACGACGGGGCTTTCTTCGCCGAAGCGCTACCTGTGGGACGAGCGGCCGACGTCGGTGCCGTGGCGGTTCAACGGCCCGGCAGCGGATGGCACGGCGATCAACCCGCCGGTCACGGGCGCCTTCATGGAGTTTGTCTCCGAGGATGGTGACGTCCTCGAAACGATACGACACCGCAAGCGCCCGGGCATGCGCGCTCTCTTCTCGCGCTCCTCCCTCACCACCTTTCTGCTTTGCGAACTGCTGATGCAGGCCGCGGTGCAGATCAACTCCCCCGACTATCGCGCCGCGCGCGGTTGGCTCAACGTGCCGCGTCGGCTGCGCCGCCTCGTGCTCACGCTTCCCCCCGCGATGCCGCTGATCGAGCAAGAGATCCTCAAGCGGCGCGCGCGCGAGGCGATCGATCTCGCCTGGAGCCTGCTCGGCTGGTCGGCGCCATCCGAAGGCATGCCCGAGCCGCCTCTGAAGCCGGAATTCGTCGCCAACCTTGATGAGGCGACCGCGACCCAACTCGTCTGGCTCTACAACGAGTGCCGCTGGCGACTGAAGTCGGACGCCTCCTCCCTGTTCGGGATCGCCGGTCGCGTGCGCGGGGGCTATGGCGAGGCGCCCTCGCTCAGGATCGCTTCGATCGACATCGGCGGCGGCACGACCGACCTGATGGTGGCGACCTACGTCGTTGAGGGAGGCCACACGATCGTGCCGAAACAGAACTTCCGCGAGGGGTTCCGCATCGCCGGCGACGACGTGCTGCAGGCGCTGATCGAGACGGCGATCCTGCCATGCCTCGAGCGCGCGCTGGCCGAGGCCGGAGTAAGTGGCGCGAAGGCCCTCCTGCGCGAACTGCTCGCCAGGTCAGCGTCGGGGCAGAGCGAGCAGGAGCGGCACCTGCGCCGCCAGTTCGTTGCCCTCGTCCTCGAGCCGCTCGGGCTGGCCGCGTTGCGGGCCTATGAGGCGCTGACGGGCCGGCAGAGCGGGGAGATCCTGCGCGCCAGGGCCTCTGCCCTGCTCGAGGGCCTGCCCGCTGTCGGGCGCGCCATCGCCCATGTCGAGGGCGAGGCGGCGCGGCGAGGGGGGGCTGGGTTCTCGCTCGGCGCAGTCGAGCTCGTCGTCACCGCGGACCAGGTGGAGAAGATGGTCGCTGCGGTGCTCGGTCCGGTGCTCGCTGAACTGCTCGAAGTGGTGCACGCCTTCGACGTCGATGTGCTTCTGCTCTCGGGCCGTCCATCGCGGCTTCGCGCGGTGCGGGATCTTGTCGTTGCGCGTCTCGCGGTGCCGCCGCATCGCGTGATCGCGATGGACCAGTATCCGGTCGAGGCGTGGTATCCGTTCCGCAACGCGGCCGGGCGGATCGCCGATCCGAAGACGACCGCCGCCGTCGGCGCGCTGCTCTCAGCCACCGCCGAAGGCCGTCTCGAGGGGTTCCTGCTGCGCGCGTCGCGGCTCGCCATCCGCTCGACGGCACGGTTGGTGGGGCTGATGGATCAGTCCGGACAGATCCGGGCGCAGAACGTGCTGTTCCGCGACGAGGCGCGCGAACCGGGCGGTGGGGCGCGCGAGGCGTCGTTCCGCCTCACGCTCGCCGCGCCCTGCTTCGTCGGTTTCCGCCAACTCGACCTCGAACGCTGGACCGCGACCCGGCTCTATCGCCTCGAGTTCGGCGACGATTCCGCGGTGCGCCGCCTCGCCCTGCCGCTCACTGTCACGCTCGCCCGCCGCGACATCGACCCTGACCAGCCGGATGCCGAAGTGGCGCGCGAACGGTTCGTCGTCGAGGAGGTGATCGACGCCGACGGGGTCACGCTGCATCCGCGCCAGGTCGTGGCCAGGTTGCAGACGGAAGCCGAGGAGGCAGGCTACTGGCGCGATTCCGGTGTGCTGCAGGTGCCTTGAGATGATGCTCGACGCGCGCTCTGCCGAGGACCGCGTGCTCGCCGAACGCTGTGCGGCGACGGCAGAGGCGATCGCCGACGGTATCGCCTGGATCGAGGCCCATCCCGAAGCGGCGCGGGAGGCGGGTGCGGCCGTGATGCGTGATCTGCGCCGTTTCGCCGCCCGCGCCCGCCGGCTCGCCGCGGCCGCCGCCCGTCCGATGTGCGTCGCTGTCTTCGGCCCCTCCCAGGCCGGCAAGAGTTACCTCATTTCTGCCCTGGCCCGGCGGGGCACGGAGCCCGTCCGGGCCGTGCTCGGCGACCGGGCGATCGACTTCGTCTCCGAGATCAACCCGGAGGGCGGCAAGGAGGCGACGGGGCTCGTCACCCGCTTCTCCGTCCGCCCCACACCGTCGCTGCCGGGCAAGCCGGTCTCGGTGCGCCTGCTCACCCAGGCCGATGTGGTGAAGATCCTCGGCAACTCCTTCCTCGAGGACTTCAACCGCGATGCCGTGCAGCCATTGCCAGCGGAACAGGTTTCCGCCCTGCTCGACAGCCTGCGCGGCCGCGCAGGCGGCTCCATCGCGGCGGCGTTCGGCGAGGATACGGTGTTTGACCTCGCCGAGTATTTCGACCGCTATTTCCGCGGCCATCCGGTCATTCTCGCCCTCGGTCAGGGGTTCTGGCGAGACGCTGTCGCGCTGGCGCCGAGGCTTTCCGCCGCCGACCGGGCATGCCTCTTCGGTGTGCTGTGGAACGCCGTTCCCGCTTACACGGAGACCTGCCGTCGCCTGTGCGAGGCGCTCGAGCGACTGGGCGATCCTGACGAGGCGTTCCTCGGCCTCGAGGCCCTGCTGCCACGGGAGACGAGCATCATCGATGTCGAAACCCTCTCGGGGCTGGGCCAGCCGGAGCGGGCCGGCACGCTCGAGGTCGCCACCCGCGATGGCCGCCGCGCTCTTCTGCCGCGCCCGATCGTCGCCGCGTTGACGGCGGAACTTCGCCTTACTCTGGCCGATCAGCCCTGGCCCTTTTTTTCCTCCACTGACCTGCTTGATTTCCCGGGCGCGCGATCGCGTGAGGTACTTTCCGATGCGGAAGGTTACTTAGCCGATGCAGCGCGCGTGGCCCCCCTCTACCTGCGTGGCAAGGTGGCTTACCTCTACCAGCGCTACGTGGCGGAGCAGGAACTCACCGCCATGCTGCTCTGTATCGGCCCGTCGAACCAGGAGGTGCGAACCCTTCCCGGTATGGTGAAGGAGTGGGTGGACGCTTCGCACGGCCCCACCCCTGAGGAGCGTGCGAAGCACCCGACCGCCCTGTTCATCGTGCTGACCAAGTTCGACATGGAATTCGAGGAAAAGCGCGGCCGGCGGGAGGATCAGGCGGCGGCGAGTCGCTGGGCAACTCGAATCGAGGCCTCGATCACGCGTTTCCTCGGACTTGAGCATACCTGGCCGACGGAATGGACCCCCGGCAAGCCCTTCGTCAACACGTTCTGGCTTCGCAACCCCAATGTGTTTGCCAAAGCGATCCTCGACTACGATGCCATGGGGCGCGAGATCGCGCTGCGCGAGCCCGAGCGGCTGGCGCGGCTGAGGGCTGAGTTCCTCGCCACGCCCGAAGTGCAGCGCCACTTCAGTGACCCTGCCAGGGCTTGGGACGAGGCGATTCGGCTGAACGACGGCGGCATCACCTACCTCGCGGAGAGCCTCTCGCCGGTCTGCAACCCGGCCCTCAAGCGCGGCCAGGTGGCAGCACGCCTGTCCCGGCTCGCGCGCGACGCGGCAGGGCGGCTCGATCCGTTCCATGTCTCGGACGATCGTGAGGCGGAACGGAAGAAGCGGCGCGCCGAGGGGGCGGTGCTGGCCCGACACCTCGCTGCCTGCCTCGAGAAGCAGCGGTTCGGCCTGCTGTTGCAGGCGCTGATGGTGGAGACGGAGGCTTTGCAGGTGGCCTTTACCCGGCTTGTCCTGCACGCCCCGGCAGAGGATCCGCACGCAACGCCCGTTCTTGGCGCTGCCGCCACAGCCGTCAGTCTCTCCGACGAGCTCGCCGCGCTGTTTGGCGAGGAGCCTGTTTCTCCCGCGCCTGCACCGACAGGTTCGGCGACGACAGATTTTGCCGACCAGTTGGCAGAAGCCGCCCTCGCCGAGTGGCAGGAGCGCCTGCGCGCCTTTGCTGCCGACCCGGCGACGGCGTCCTTCCTCCTCATTCCGCGCGAGCAGGCGGCTTTCCTGACCGCCCAGCTCGCTGCCGGAGCCACCTGGCAGGACCTCCGTGGGCGCATCGCCAGCGCGATCAGGGCCAGGGCGTCGTATCGCGAGCGGTTCGCCGAGGCCCTGGTCAAGCCCGTGATGATCGCGGAACGGATGATCAACGACTATGTCGCCGCCCTCGGTTTCGACCGTGTGCCCGAGGCGGAACGTCCGCGCACCGCGCGCGAGGGCCGCATCGTTTTCCGCGCCCGCGAGGCGGCGGAGGATTGGCCCGCCCTCGGCGAACAGCCGACCCCGTTCGAGCGCGACTATGCGGTCGACTGGATCACCGCGCTCGCCCGGCTGATCGACCGCAATGTCGATCACGCCTTCGGCGGTGGCATCGATTCGGCGGCAAATGCCGAACTTGGGCGGATACTCTCCCGGCTCGCCGAGGCGGCGTGATGGCCATGCCGTCGGTTCCGACCGCGCGCGTGGAACCCGACCCGGCTCGACCGCTCGGCCACGCCCGCCTTGTGCTTGAGGGGCTGGTCCAGCCGTTGGGCGATGCGCGCTTCGCCCTGATCCGCGCGCAACTGCCCGCCGCCTATCTCGGGCCCGGCGGATGGCAGGTGGGCGAGGTGGTGCTGACGCCGCTCGCCGTCGAGACGTCGCCAGGCGCCGTCGTGTTGATCCTCGGCCCCGACATCTGCCGCCACCTGGAGCCCGGCCCGCTGACCGTGCGTGTGGCCTCGCTCGGTCTTGATCTTCCTCTGTTTTGGCCGGCTTCGATCGCGGTGTTCGACGAGGGCGAGGCGCGGATCGGGCTCGGCCCTGCCGTGGCTGCCCGCGAGCTGCCCCGACCGCCCGAGGCTTTACCGCCGCCGTCGCCGCCGCGGCCTCGGTCCGCACGACCCGCGGCCCCGGTCGCGTGGGGTCGTCCGCTCGTGCTGGCCGCGCTGGCGCTGATGTCGCTTGCCCTTGCCTCCGCCGGCTGGTGGTTCATGCGCGAGGCGACACCGTCGACGTCCCGGCAAGCGGCGCCTCCCCCACCGGTCGCCGCCCCGATCTGGCCGGACGGCACGGATGGGCTGACGGCGGCCGAGGTGGTGGCGCGGGCCCCTGATGCGCGCGGTGTGCTTGCTGTCGCCCTACGCCGTCAGGCGGCAGGCCGGCACGACGATGCGCTGGTGTTGTTCGAGGTCGCGGCGGAAGCGAGCATCGCCGAGGCGCACACCGCGCTCGCACGTCTCTACGACCCGCTCGGCTTCAGCCCCGGCCGGCCGTTCCGGTCGCCCGACGTGCGCCAGGCCGCCAAACACTACCGTGAGGCCGAGCGCTTGGGCGACACGGAAGCCGCCACGCGTCGTGCCGCCCTGCGGGCTCATCTCGAACGTGAGGCTGCGGCCGGGTCTGGCACGGCGCGCGATGCGCTGCGGGAGTTCTGGCCATGACACGACGCGCCGCTGTTCCGCTTTTGCTCGCGGTCCTGCTGCCGCTGCTGTTGCTTGTGCCGCCTGCCGACGCACAAACCTCCCGCCGCCCGCTGCTGATCGAGGGCACGACCTCGCTCTGGCAGCGCGTCATCACCCGCCCTGGCGCAGTGCTCGCCCCGCGCCCCGGCGAGACAGCGCGCGCGACCGCGGTCCCGGGTTTCTCCGTCTTCTACGTCTATGATCGCCGGGACGGTTGGCTCGAGGTCGGCGAGACGGCGAACGGACGCACCCAGGGCTGGATCGCAGAGGAGCGCGCCATTCCCTGGCGCCACACCATGATCCTCGCCTTCACCAACCCGGCAGGGCGGGACCGTGCGATGTTCTTCCGCGACGCCGAGACCGTGCGCGAGGCCTGGGCAGCACGCGACCGCGCAGCGCGTGCCGCTGCCTTCCGCGCAGCAGGGCCAGGCGGCCCGGTCATCGCTCTGGAACCGGAGGCGCATGTCGACATCACGCGCGCCTTCTACCTCCTCCCCGTTCTGTCGGCTGAGCTGATGGAACCGGAACTCGGACCGCCCGCCCGGCTGGTCGAGGTCGTTTCCGCCCCCGCACGTCCTGCTCCATCGCGCGCAGGTGCCGAGGTGCTGCGCGACTTTCGTGCCGCGGTGGTGTTCGTCATCGACACAACCATCTCCATGCAGCCCTACATCGAACGCACGCGCGAAGCGATCCGCCGCATTGTCTCGCGCATCGGCGACACTGTGGTGCGCGACAATTTCCGCTTCGGCATGGTCGCCTACCGTGATGCCCTCGATGGTCGACCGCAGCTCGACTATCTCGCCCGTCTTGTCGCCCTGCCCGACTTCCAGGCCGCGCCCGATGCGATCCTGCCCAGAATTGCCGACGTGCGCGAGGCCACGGCTTCGACGGAAGGCTGGCAGGAGGATGCCGGAGCGGGAATCAAGCTCGCGCTTGATGAGGTGAAGTGGAGCGAGTTCGGCGGCCGCTTCATCGTGCTGATCACCGACGCCTCGATGCGCGAACCACCCGACCCACGCGCCTCGACGGGCATGACGGCGGCCGACCTCAATGCGCTCGCCCGCTCTGAGGCCAAGCAGGTCGCGATTTCGGTGATCCATCTCCGCACGCCCGAGGGCAGGGCAGACCACGCACGGGCTGAGCGTCAGTACCGTCAGCTCTCCGCCTTCGGCGCTGCGGGCACGCTCTACTACCCGGTGCCGGACGGAGACGTGACCTCCTTCGGCGCGACGGTCGATGTGCTCACCGATGCGATCCTCGCCCAGGTGGCACGCACCGTCGGCCGACCGATCGCCGGCATCACGCCGCCGCAAGGCGAGGTGGGGCGCCGCATCGCAGAGCAGACCGAGGTGGTTGCGCACGCCATGCGCCTTGCTTACCTCGGTCGTGTGGAGGGTGCCGGCGCGCCCGACCTCGTGCGCAGCTTCACCGTCGATGAGGACTGGACAGACCCGACCCCAGCGCGGCGGCCGATGGAGGTGCGCCTGTTGCTGACGCGCAATCAGCTTTCAGATCTGGCGGCGACTTTGAGGGGCATCATCGAGGCGGGCAATGCAGGTCGTCTTGCGCCCGAAACATTCTTCGGTCGCCTGCGCGGGCTTGCCGCGGCGATGGCGCGCGATCCGCGCCGGGTGGCCGAACTGCAGCGCGTGGGCGGGGTGTTCGCCGAGTTCCTCGACGGGCTCCCGTACCGTTCCCGCATCATGGAGATTACCGAGGAGGAGTGGGTGGCGATGGGCGCTGGCGCGCGGCGCGAGATCATCAACGCGCTCGAGGCTCGTCTTCGCCTGTACGAGGAATATGCCCGGCAGCCGGCGCTTTGGGTCAATCTCGATCGCGCCCGCGATCCGGGCGAGGCCATGTATCCGGTGCCGCTTGCCCAGCTGCCGTGAGCGTGCTCGTGCTCGAGGGCGTGCGACGCACGCTCGTCTCCGGTGCGGCGCGGTTCGTGCTCGAGGTTCCTTCGCTGGTGCTCAGCGCAGGCCAAGGCCTCGCCCTAGTTGGACCATCGGGTGCGGGCAAGAGCACGACGCTCGATCTCGCCGCGCTGGCCCTCGCCCCGGACCGCGCCGGCCGTCTTGTCGTTGCGGGTGTGGATGCGGCGGCGCTGTGGGCTCGCGGCACGCACGATGCGCTCGCCGCTCTGCGCGCCCGCGCCATCGGCTATGTGCTGCAGACGGGAGGCCTCCTCCCCTTTCTCACGGTTGCCGAGAACATCGCTTTGCCGCAACGTTTGGCGGGCAGGCGCGATCCGCGGCGGGTTTTCGATCTCGCCGATCAGCTCTGCATTGGGGCCGAGCTCGACAAGCGTCCCGCCGCCCTCTCCGTCGGCCAGCGCCAGCGGGCGGCGATTGCGCGCGCGCTCGCCCATCGCCCCTCCCTCGTGATCGCGGACGAACCGACGGCGGCCCTGCACCCTGAACTCGCGGCGGACGTATTCGCTCTCCTCGTTTCCGCCTGCGTCGAGGATGGTGCTGCGCTCCTCGTCGCCACGCACGACGCGGAAACGGCGAGAAGCGCGCGACTTTCGCTGCGGCGGGTCCTGCCCGTGGCGGGTGAGGCGCGGTCCGTCGTCGAACCGGAGCCCCAAGCGTGCCCGGCGTGAGGCTCGCCGCGCGGCTTGCCTTGGCTGATGCCGCCGCGGAAGCGCGTCTTGCGCTCGCCACCGTGTTCGGCATCGCGGCCGTGCTCGCCCCGCTCATCGTCCTGTTCGGGCTCAAGGCCGGCGTGATCGATTCCTTGCGCGAGGCGCTGGTGCAGAACCCGCGCGCGCGGGAGATCGTCAACCAGATGCACGGCGCGTTCGATGCCCCCTTCTTTGCCCGGCTTGCAGCGCGCGAGGATGTCGCCTTCATCGTGCCGCGCACGCGCACGCTCGCCGCGTCCGGCGCCTTCGCCCGGTCGGCGGAGTCGCTCACGACGTTTCGCGGCGAACTGCTGGCCACCGCGGCGGGGGATCCTCTGGTTGCAGGCCATCCCGCGCCGATCGGGCGTTCGGCGGCCCTCTCCGCCACGCTCGCAGAACGCCTCGGGGTTCGCGCAGGCGAAACGATCCGTCTTCGGGTCGACCGTCTCATCGAGGGCCGGCGCGAGACGCTGGCGCTCGATCTCGCCGTGAGCTCCGTCCTGCCGCGTCAGGCCTTCCCGCGCGACGCTGCCTTCGTGCCGCTGCCCCTCCTTCTCCTTGTTGAGGATTTCCAGGAGGGAGCGGTTTCGCTGCCCGCGCCAGAGGCCGACCTGCCGCCAGATCCGGCCCGGGTCTACGCGGGGTTCCGGCTGCATGCGCGCAGGTTGGAGGACGTGGTGGTGCTCGATCGGATGTTTCGCGCGGAGGGGATCGAGGTGGCGTCGCGGGCGGACGACATTGCCGGGCTGATGGCACTCGATCGCGCCCTCACCCTGCTTTTCGTCGCCCTCGCTGCCCTGGGGGGGGCGGGGTATGCTGTCTCGCTCTCTGTCGCCATGCTCGCCTCCGTCGAGCGCAAGCGGCGCGCCCTCGCTCTTCTGCGCCTGATGGGCATGCCCATGCGCGGGCTCATCGCCTTCCCGCTGACCCAGGCCGTGGCGCTGGCGTGCTGTGGTGCGCTGGTCGCGGGCGCAATCGCGCTCGCCGTTGCCGCCCTGGTCAATCGTCTTGGCGTCGCGGTGGGGGAGGGCCCGGTCGCCCGCATCGCGCCCGACCATCTCGCGGTCGCTGCCGCGCTTACCGTGGTTGCGGCGGTTCTGAGCTCCGCCTCTGCCGCTCTGCGCGCTGCCGCCATCGAACCGGCTGAGGGGCTTCGCGATGGTTAGGCGTGTCGCCCTTCTGCTTTTTGCCCTCGTGAGCCTGTCGGCGCAGGCCGGCGAGCCTTGGCCGCAGGCGCTGTGGAACCCGTCCCCGCTCGCTGATGATCTCGTGCTGCCCATGCCGTGCGGAGCGCGCATTGTGTTCCGCCCCGTCCCGGTTCCCGTGGGCCCGAACCCGCTCGATGATCGGCCGGTCACGCTCGGTGAGGCCGACCCGGCCACCGACCACAGCGAGTTCCCGCGCCGGACGCATCTCGCTGGCGCATTCGTGCACGGCTCCGAACGCGCGATGTGGGTCGGCAAGTACGAGGTCACGCGCGACCAGTTCGCTGCCGTGATGAACGACCCCTGTCCCGCACCATCGCCCGCCGGCCGTGTGCCGGCTGCCGAAGTGTCGTGGTTCGACGCGGTCGCTTTCACCGCGCGCCTCTCCAGCTGGCTTGCCGCGAATGTTCGCGACTCGCTGCCCGCGCGCGGCCAGGCGCGCGCCTATGTTCGGCTGCCGACGGAGGAGGAGTGGGAATACGCCGCGCGCGGCGGGGCAGCAGTGGGCGAAGCGGCCTTCGCCGCCCGCACGCCACCGATGCCGGATGGAATGGCAGCCTATGTCTGGTTCGCAGGCCCAGAGTCCGCCGCCGGCCGCGCCCGCCCCGTCGGATCTCTCAAGCCGAACCCTCTCGGACTGCACGACATGCTCGGCAATGTCGCGGAATGGGTGCTTGAGCCCTACCGGCTGAATCGGGTGGGCCGCCCGCATGGCCTGGTCGGGGGTGTGGTGGCGCGCGGTGGGCACTACCTCACCGATGCGGACGCGATCCGTTCCGCCTTGCGCGAGGAATACCCACCCTTCAACCCGCGCGACGGTTCTCCCCTTCGCCTGCGCACGGTCGGTTTCCGGGTCGTCCTGGGCCTCGTGGTGATGGTTGACGACACGGCCCCCGAAACATTCCGCCGCGCCTTCGCCGAGGCGGCCGCCTCGCGCGAGCGTCTGGCCGAGGACCCGCGCGCCCTGCTTGCCCAGGTTCGC
>CALBEG010000158.1 GCA_937927455.1 uncultured Elioraea sp.
TTGCTCGCGGAAGCCGAAGCCGCGCAGCTCATCGCCGAGGCGCGCGGCGAGGCTGAGCCCCCCGCTGCCACCGCGCCCATGCTGCGGGGCGACCGTCCCGTCCATCCCGTTCACCGCGCTAATGTGGCGCGCGACCGCAAGCGCCGGCCGGGCGGCATTGCCCTCGGCACGCCAGGACGCGCCACTCTGCGCACCATCCGCGCGCGACGTCAGGCCTCGCTGCCTCTGCCCGAATGACCGCCGCCCCCCTCCATCTTCTCGGCGAGCGGCTGATGCTTGACCCCTCCGGCGCTCTGTGGTGGCCGGCGCGGCGTTTGCTCGCGGTGGCCGACTTGCATCTAGAGAAGGGCTCGGCTCTGGCTGCCCGGGGCTCGCTCGTTCCCCCCTACGACTCGCGCGCTACGCTGGAGCGGCTCATCCGGCTGGTTCGACTATACCGCCCCGACCGACTTGTGCTGCTCGGCGACTCCTTCCACGACAGGACGGGAGCCGCACGGCTCGGGCAGGCGGAGCGCGAGGCGCTTGCCACCCTCTCCCGCCTCACCGCGATCACCTGGCTGTCGGGGAACCACGACCCGGGCGCGGCTGAGGAAGCCCACGAGCCCCCTCTCACCTTCCGCCACGTCCCGCGTGGACGGACGGGAGAGATCTCGGGGCACTTGCACCCCAAGGCAGCCGTGACGATGCGCGGGGCGTGGGTGGCGCGGGCCTGCTTCGTCGCCGACTCGCGGCGCCTGCTGCTGCCCGCCTTCGGGGCCTATACGGGCGGGCTCGATGTGCGGGATCCCGCCATCCGTGGCCTTTTTCCGCGCGGGGCGCGGGTGTTCCTGCTCGGCAAGGACAGGCTGTTCAGTTTCCCGTTGGCCGCCGCCGCCCCGCTTTCCGAACCGCCCGCCAAGGCCATGTCAGAGGCGTGACTGACTTCGCCATGCCCGCGCCCGTCCTGCTCTGGTTCCGCCAGGACCTGAGGCTTGCCGACAACCCAAGCGTGCGCGCCGCGGTAGAAAGCGGGCGGCCGGTGATTCCGGTGTTCGTGCTCGACCGGCAGAGCCCTGGTCGCTGGGCGCCCGGTGGGGCCAGTTTGTGGTGGCTGCACCACTCCCTCGCTTCGCTCGATCGGTCCCTGCGCGCCTGCGGCTCTCGTATGGTTTTGCGCCGCGGGCGGTGGGAGGAGGAGGTTCCCCGCCTTGCTGCCGAAACGGGCGCGACCCTCGTGCTGGCGAACCGGCTGTACGAGCCCTGGGCGCGCGAGGCGGACAAGAAGACGGCCGAGGCTCTGCGACGGGCGGGTGTCGAGATCCGCGGCTGCAACGCCTCCTTGCTGTTCGAGCCCTGGACGGTCCGAACGAAGACCGGCGGGCCCTACGGCGTTTACACCCCCTTCGCGCGCGCCTGCTTCGCGGCCGGTCCGCCGCCCGCGCCCCTGCCCGCTCCCGACCGTCTGCCCGCCCCAGACAGCTGGCCCGGTTCTGACGACCTCACAGCGTGGCGTCTTCTGCCCACCGCCCCTGATTGGGCAGGCGGTCTGCGCGAGACCTGGACCCCCGGCGAGGCTGGGGCCGAAACGCGGCTCGAACGCTTCCTCGCTCGCGGCCTTGCGGCGTACGCCGAGACCCGCAACCGCCCGGACCTCGACCTCACCTCGGGCCTTTCGCCGCACCTTCACTGGGGCGAGATCTCGCCGGGGCGTATCTGGCGCGCCGTCGAGGCTTCCGCCCACGCGACCAGCCTCTCGGCCGAAACCTTCCTCAAGGAGCTGATCTGGCGGGAGTTTTCCTACCACCTCCTGTGGCACCGGCCCGAGATGCCGGATGAACCGCTCAAGCCCGAATTCGCCCGCTTTCCCTGGCGCGAGGATGCCGCCGCGCTCGAGGCCTGGCAGAGGGGGAGAACGGGCTACCCGATCGTCGATGCGGGCATGCGCCAGCTCTGGCACACCGGCTGGATGCACAACCGGGTGCGGATGATCGTCGCCTCCTTTCTGGTCAAGCACCTCCTGCTGCCGTGGCAGGCAGGTGAGGCTTGGTTCTGGGACACGCTGGTCGATGCCGACCTCGCCTCCAACTCCGCCTCGTGGCAATGGGTGGCGGGAAGTGGGGCGGACGCGGCACCCTACTTCCGAATTTTCGCCCCCGTCACCCAAGGGCAGAAATTCGACCCAAAAGGAGACTATGTGCGACTCTGGGTTCCCGAACTCGCGAAACTTCCTGCCCCCATCATCCACGCGCCCTGGACCGCGCCGCCGATTGTGCTGAAAGAGGCCGGTGTTGAGTTGGGGCGTGCTTACCCGCGCCCGATCGTCGATCACGCGTCCGCCCGCGCCCGCGCGCTCGCTGCCCTTGCCACCATCACCCGCGACAAGGTTTCCGCCTGAATGCACGGCACCCTCCCTCCTCCGCGGCGCGAACGCGTCGCCGTCATCGGCGCGGGCATTGCAGGCCTGTCCTGTGCGTGGCTCCTGCGCGACGCGCACGACGTCGTGCTCTACGAGGCGGAACCACGCCTCGGCGGGCATGCCGACACGCAGGAGGTCGAGGTCGCGGGCGAACCCATCGCGGTCGACACCGGCTTCATCGTCTACAACGAGGTGAACTACCCGAACCTCGTCGCCCTGTTTTCCGCCCTCGGCGTGGCGACAGAGCCTTCGGACATGTCCTTCGCGGTCGCGCGGCTCGATCGCGACCTCGAATACGCAGGCGGCACGCTGGCCCAGCTCTTCGCCGACCCGCGCAACGCCCTCTCGCCCCGCTTCTGGGGCATGCTCGCCGACGTTTTGCGGTTCTACCGCCGTGCCCCAGCCCTCCTCGCCTCTGCGAACGATTGCGTCACCTTGGGCGACTATCTCGACCGCGAGGGTTATGGAGCGGCCTTCGTGCACGATCACCTTTTGCCGATGGGGGCGGCGATCTGGTCGGCCTCCGTTACCAAGATGCGCGAGTTTCCCGCCCGCGCCTTCGTGCAGTTCTTCCAGAATCATGGGCTTCTGCGGCTTTCCGACCGTCCGCGCTGGCGCACCGTGACGGGAGGGTCGAAACAGTACGTGGCGAAGGTTGCCGAGGCGCTTGGCCCACGCGTGCGTGCGGATCGCCCTGTGGTCGCGCTGCGCCGGGATGGCTCAGGCATCTGGGTCCATGCCGAAGGCGCCCAACCGGAACGCTTCGATCGTGCTGTCCTCGCCGTTCATGGTGATCAAGCCTTGCGCCTGCTCGACCCGCCGAGCGAGGCTGAGGTGCGCATCCTCTCCGCCGTGCGGTACCAGGAGAACCGGCTCGTCCTGCACACCGACCCTGCTCTCATGCCGAGGCGACGCAAGGTCTGGTCCTCCTGGAACTATCTCTCCACGGGGGCGGCCGATGAAACCAGAGCGGTTTCCGTCAGTTATTGGATGAACCGGCTGCAGAACCTGAACACGCGCGTACCGCTCATCGCTTCGCTCAACCCCTTCCGGGAGCCGGATCCGCGTTCGGTTCTGGTCGAGCGGGTCTATCGCCATCCGCAATACGATCCCGCCATGTTGGCTGCGCAGAGGGCGCTGCCTGCCATCCAGGGGCGGGATCGCGTGCATTTCTGCGGTGCGTGGTGCGGCTACGGGTTTCATGAGGACGGCATCGCCTCGGCAGTCCGCGTCGCCGAGGCGCTCGGCGCGCCCCCACCCTGGCGCGCCACCCACACCCGGGCGGAGGGTGAGGCCCTGCCGTGATCGAGCCACCCGCGCACATCCTCACCGCGCGGGTGGTGCATGTGCGGCACCGCCCGTTCCGGCACCGACTCCAGTACAGACTATGGTTGCTCCTGATCGATCTCGACCGCGCCGAGGAGGCGGCAAGATCTTCCCGCCTGTTCCGCGTTAATCGGTTGGGTCTGGTGTCATTCCAAGCGCGTGATCATGGTGCCCGTGACGGCTCGCCCCTCCGCCCTTGGGTGGAACAGCAGCTCGCCACGCAAAGAATCGCCCCTCCCGCCCGCATCCGCCTGCTCGCCCTGCCGCGGGTGTTCGGCTACGTCTTCAACCCGATCTCGCTCTTCCTTTGTTCGGACGACGCCGGTCGCGACACCGCAGTCGTCTACGAGGTGAAGAACACCTTCGGCGACCAGCACCCTTATGTCGCCTCGCTTGCAGGCGAGGGCCCACACCGCCACGCCGCCTCCAAAACCTTCTACGTCTCGCCCTTCATCGGCATGGACGCCCGATACACCTTCACGCTCTCGATGAAGGGCGACCGCTTCAGCCTTGTCATCGACGAAACCGAGGCAGGCGAGCGGCTCCTC
>CALBEG010000159.1 GCA_937927455.1 uncultured Elioraea sp.
TCCAGTGCGCGACGACAGAGAAGACGGAGAAGGCGCCAATCGCGGGCAGAGCGGCGGGAACGGCGAGCCGCCAGACGATCTCGAACTCGCCCATCCCATCCAGCCGGGCCGCCTGCAGGATTTCCTCCGGGTAGGTGCGGAGGAACTGCCGAAACAGGAACAGCCCGAACACGGTGAGAAAGAAAGGGAACATCAGAGCGAAGAACGTGTCCAGCAGCCCAGTTCTGGCGAGACCGAGGTAGAGCGGCAGCGCAGGCACTTGGATCGGGATGGTCAGGCCAAAGAGAACCAAGCCGAACAGAATACCCCGGCCAGGGAAACGAAGCCGGGCGAGCGCATAGGCCGCCGGCAGCGCGGTGGCGAGCTGCACCGCGAGGATGCCGAGGCACACCACCGCCCCGTTCGCCATCGCACGCGGAACGTTGCTCGCGAACAACGCTTGCGCGTAGTTCTCAACTCCGGCGAAGCGCGAAGGGATCGGGTTGAACACCGCCCCGAACACCTCTTCCGTAGGGCGGATGGAGGTGAGCAGCATCCAGACGAAAGGGGCGAGCATCAGGACCGCCCCTGTCGCGAGTATCAAGTGCGACAGGGCAGAGGCGAGACAGGCGCGCCACCTCATGCGTAGTGCACCCGACGCTCGATGAGCCGCGCCTGCAGGAGAGACAGCGCGCAGAGGAAGGCGAGAACGATGACCGTCATCGCCGCCGCGTAGCCGGTGCGGAAATAGTGAAAGCCCTCGAGATATAGGACATAGAGCAGTGTATCCGTTGCCCCGAGCGGGCCGCCGCGCGTCAGCACAACCACGGTGTCGAACACCTTGAACGCCGAGATGGTGGTGGTGATGGTGACGAACATCGTAGTGGGCCCAAGCATGGGCCATGTGACGCGCAGAAAACGATCGATTGCGCCAGCCGCGCCATCGAGGGCGGCCGCCTCGTAAAGTTCGCGCGGGATGGCAGACAGCCCAGCGAGGAAGAGCACCATGTTGAAGCCGAGCATCTGCCACAAGCCGATCACCGCGAGGGTGCCGAGCGCCAGATCCGGATCGTTCAGCAGGTCGAGCCGGCCGAAGCCGAGACTGGCGAGAAGAGGTGTCACCGGACCGAGCGTGGGGTGAAGCAGGAACTGCCAGACGGTCGCCATCGCGACCAGGGTCGAGGTGACAGGCAAGAAGTAAATGACTTCGTAGAGCGAGCGTGTGCGTGTGCGCGCATGCACGAGGGCGGCAAGCGCAAGCGCTCCGAACACGCCGGCCGGAAGGACAAAGGCGACATAGAGGAAGGTGTTGCAAATGGCGCGGCGGAACACGGGGTCGCCAAACATTTCGGCGAAATTGGCAAGCCCCACCCAGCGCACGGCCACCGCGCCGAGGCGATAATCCGTCAGAGACAGAAGGACGAGGACGACGAGGGGAGCAAGCAGGATGGTCAGCAACAAGAGCACAGCAGGAGCAGCGAAGGCGGCACCGGCGAAAGCGAGGCGTCTGTCGGGGGCGGCGGGCTGGGCTGCGCGCGGGAGGGAGGCAGTGGCGACGGCCATCTCTCACTCCATCACGACGGTGCGTGCACGGTCGGGTTCGGCCCGACTTCCATCGGGCCCGAAGAGGTGGACGCCGCGGGCACGCAGAACCAGCGTCAGGGGATCCTCCATGAGCCCGCAGGCGCGCGCGGCCTCGTGTTCGGCTGCGGTGAGGCGCACGATGGCGGAGGGCTCTCCGGGCAGGTCGAGCCGAACATGCAGGTGCCACTCCGCACCGAGGTTTTCCGCGCGCACGAGGCGGGCGGAGAATGCTGGCCCGTCCGCCTCCGGGCCGAGCGGCAGAGCAAAGGCCTCCGGTCGGATGCCCAAGGCGAGGCGCGTGCCGGCAGCGAAACGATGGCCAAAGGGCAAGCGAAGCGCGCCAAGCCGAATACCGCCGCCGCCATCTGCCACCGTCTCCAGAACGGTGAGGGAGGGTGAGCCGATGAAACGGGCGACGGCGAGCGAGGCTGGGCGGTGGTAGAGCTCGTCGGGCGTGCCGAGCTGCAGGATGCGGCCCTGGTCCATCAGCGCAATGCGGCTCGACATCGTCATCGCTTCGACCTGGTCGTGCGTGACGTAGATGAAGGTGGTGCCGAGACGGGCATGGAGATCAGAGAGCTCGTGCCGAACCTCGACGCGCAGCGCGGCGTCGAGGTTGGAAAGCGGCTCGTCCATCAGGAACACTGCCGGATGGCGGACCATGGCGCGGCCGAGGGCGACGCGCTGGCGCTGCCCGCCGGAAAGCTGGGCCGGTTTGCGATCAAGGAACGCCTCGATGCGCAGCGCTTCGGCCACTGCGCGCACCTCCGCCATGATGCCGCGCATCACCCGCCGTCGGCGCGGCGAGAGGTGCCTGATGACGGGGAGACGCTCAAGAAGGGTCAGGCGGCGCATCTCGAGCGGTGTCGCCAAGTTTCCCGCGACCGTCATATGCGGGTAGAGGGCGTAGGATTGGAACACCATCGCCACGTCGCGTTCAGCGGGCGGCAGATGGTCGACCGGTCGCCCAGCGATAGCCACTGTTCCCCGGTCTTGCCGTTCCAGACCAGCAATGATGCGGAGAAGAGTCGATTTGCCACAACCCGAGGGGCCGAGCAGGGTGAGAAACTCCCCCTCGCGGACCACAAGATCAAGCTCCGCCATCACGCGCGTGGCGCCAAACGACTTTGCGATGCCAAGAAGGCGCACGCCTTCGCTAGCACCGTCGCGTCTCGTCACTCCATCCCTCATACGCTGTCGAACAGGTAGCATGGCTCACGGTGCCCTTGTCCGTGATCCTTCGATGACGGGAGGGCCGGCATCACGTCGCTGACCAGTGTGGCCTTTGTTCCCGGGCGGCTGC
>CALBEG010000160.1 GCA_937927455.1 uncultured Elioraea sp.
TATTTGGTGGTGGCGGCAAACAGAACACGGCGGATCGGGAGATTGAGCCCCATGCCGATCGCGTCCGTGGCCACCAGCACCGGTGCGCGGCCCTCGCGGAACCGCTCGGCCTCAGCCCGCCTCACCTCGGGCCCGAGCGCACCATACACCATCGCTGGCGGGCGGCCGCGCGCGATCAGCGCCTCGCGCAACGCAAAAGCATCGCGGCGCGAAAAGCAGACGAGTGCATCGCCAGGTTCAACGCGCGCCAACGGCACGGGGCGGCGCAGCACGGTCAACGGCACCATGCGCTCGAACCGCCGCACCTCGAGCGGTTCCCCGGTGAGTGCGGCAAGCCGGCGGATCAGCGGTTCGGCCTCGAGTGCGCCGGCGAGAAGGATCGTCTCCGCCGGCAGCCCGACCACCGCCTGCGTCCACGCCCAGCCGCGATCCTCATCGGCCAGCATCTGGATCTCGTCCACCACCGCCACGGGGACCGGAGTGACGAGGTCCGCCATCTCGACGGTGGCCGAGACATGCGTCGCTGCGGGATCAATCCGTCGTTCCTCGCCGGTCAGCAGAGAGGCGCGCACGCCGCGCTCGGCGAGCCGCTCCTGCCCTTCCCAGGCGAGCAGGCGAAGCGGTGCGAGGTAGGCGCCGCGCGGTGCGGCGGCAAGCAGGTCGAAGGCGGCGTGGCTCTTGCCCGAGTTGGTGGGGCCGAGGAAGGCAACGATGCGCCGGCGGATCGAGCGGGCCGGAACAAAGGAGGCCACCCAGCGCCCCAAGGTGAGCGCACCCACCACCTCGCCCTCATGCCGGTGGCGAGCCTTGGCGGCAAGGTCGGCGAGGCGTTGCCGACGCCACTCCTCAAGCCGCGCCTCCGCGGTGGCGCGCTCGGCATGCGTCATCGCCCCCTCCGCCTCGGCACGGCGAAGCCGGCCGCGGATCGCCTCGGCGAGAACCGAGACAAGGCCAATGTCGTCGAGCGAGGGGTCGGCCGCGAGGGCGGCGAGGCCGGCGCCGACGTCCTCGCGGCGTATGGGCACGCGCAGGCCGGAGAGGAGCAGGTCGATCCGTCGCCGGGCCGGGGGAGGAAGGGACGTCACGGATCCCGCCTGCCGGAGGGCGGGGGCACGTGTCAACGCACGCGCGGTTGACGGCAGCATCGGCCCGCGCGCAGCCTGACCGGCACGCGGTCGTACCGACCCGAACGGTCAACGAGGGCAGGATGTCCCGCACCATCAGCCTCGATCCCTGGGTCAAGGGATATCCGCCCAGCCGCGAGGCACCGCCGCCCGGCAGCTTCGAGCTCGGCCTCTGCATGGCCGGGGCGGTCTCCGCCGGCGCCTACACCGCGGGTGTGCTCGATCTCCTCATCGAGGCGCTGGATGCCTTCGCGCAGGAGAAGCAGGCGCGGCGCGCGCGGGGCGAGCCCCCTTTGCACGAGGTCCGGCTCACCGTCCTCGGCGGCGCGTCTGCAGGGGGGATGTGCGCGGCGCTGGCCGCCCTCTTCTGCGATGCCGAATTCCCTCCGCTCACGCCAGAAGCGGACGATGCCACGAAGGCAGCGAACCCGCTCTACGACGCCTGGGTGAGGCGGATCGACATCCGCCACCTGCTCGGCGTGCGCGACCTGGCCGAGGGGGCACTGACCTCCGCGCTGGACTGCACGGTGCTGGACGAGATCGTCGGCCACACCCTGGCGCGCCGGCGGACCATGCGGACACGACCGCGCGCGTGGCTTCCCAACCGTCTCGAAGTGCTGTTGACGTTAGCCAACCTGCGCGGCGTGCCCTATGCGCTCCGCTTCCAAGGGGCGGCCTTGAGCCACCTGATGTCGTTGCATGCCGACTACATCCGCTTTGCGGTAACGGCCGAGGGGGCGGGGTTGGCAGCGCGGCCAGACGAGGTGGTGCTCGACCGGTTCGGCGCCGACCCCGGCGGAACGCGCGACCTCCTCGCCGCTGCCACCCTCGCCACAGGCGCGTTTCCGATCGCCCTGCGCGCGCGCACCCTGACCAGGCCTCTCGAGGATTACGCCTTCCGCGCTGCTCTGCATCCGCGAAGCCGACTGTTTGAGGCACTGGAAGCACAAGAACAGCTCGAGCCTCTGCCAGAGTGGGCGCGGGAGTGTCTGCCCGACTGGAGCGGTACCACCTCCGGAACGGTGCGGGTGCCTTACGTCGATGGCGGGGCGATGGACAACGAGCCGCTGGAGCTCGTCCGCCGTGCACTCGCCGGCTGGAACGGCAGCAACGCCCGGGGGGGCGACCTCGCCAACCGCGCGGTGGTGCTGGTCGATCCGTTCCCCGAACGCAAAGAGGCCGCTCCGGACGCCGACCCCTCGCTCACCTCCACCCTGCCCGCCCTGTTCGGCGCCCTGATCAACAACGCGCGGTTCAAAGCCGAAGACCTTGCCCTCGCCGCGGCACCTGACACCTACTCGCGCTTTCTGATCGCACCCTCGCGCGGGCCGGGCTGGTCGGCCCCGGTCGCGATCGCCTCCGGCTATCTCGGCGGCTTCATGGGCTTCTTCGCCGAAGCCTACCGCCATCACGACTTCATGCTCGGCCGGCGCAATGCGCGCTCCTTCCTCCGCCGCCACTTCGTGCTGCCGATCTCTAACCCCCTGTTCGGCCGCAAGGAGGCCACCCCGCGCTGGTCTGATTCCGACGTCGCCCGGTGGGCCGTGCCGCGCGCAGGGGGTGGCCAGCCCGACCACCTGCCGATCATTCCGCTCTGCGGGCGGCTGTGGGCCGACGCCCCTGAGGCTGAGGACGATATCGAGCCTTTGCCGCAGTGGCCGCGCGGCGCGCTCGACCCCGCGAGCCTGACGCCGCTGATTAGGGCGCGGGCCGAAGGCGCAACACGGTTGCTGTACGACCGAGGCGCCGGGGCCCAGCTCAAGAGCATGCTGCGCCGCATGGTGGAGGAGTGGATCGCACAGCAGTCCTGGCTCCCGCGCAAGGCGTCGCAACTCGCCTGGCGCCTGCTCGACGACCGGGTCGAGCGGACGATCGACGCCAAGCTGCCGAACATTCCGCCCCGCTTCATCGTCGAGCAGGCCGAAAGAGCGATCCACGACGCCGTTCGAGCTCTTGACACCGCGCGGTAGCGGTTGACGCGCCCAGTCCGGCGCCTCAGCCCGGCTCGGGCCCTCAGCCCTCGAGCTCGCTGTCCCAGTAGAGGTAGTCGCGCCAGGACTCGTGCAGATAGTTCGGCGGGAAGGCGC
>CALBEG010000161.1 GCA_937927455.1 uncultured Elioraea sp.
CTCTCTCCTCCCCGTTCCGGCCGCGACGTCAGCGCTCGTAGCGATTCGTGCGGTAGAAGGCCTGCACATGGGGCGAATTCGGCTGGTACCGCGCGCGCCGCCGCTCCTCGCGGCTCTCGCGCGCCTCGGCCGGGGTGGCGCCGCCAAACGGCACGGCCACAGCCGCCGCACCCGCAACCCCCAGCCCGCGCAAGAAGCGTCGACGCGCCTCCACTTTCTCGTTCATCTCGTTCATCGATCTCTCTCCCACCTCTCCTGCTTCACGCGATCGCCAAACCCTACCGCTCCCATTCGCCGTTGAACTATCCGCCATCGTTCGCCGATGGCCTTTGATCGAAATCAAGACGGCAGCGCCAAAGCCTCCGCCTCGATCGCGACAAACCGCGCGCCAAGCCCGCCGACAGCGCGATAAAACCGCGCCGCCTTCGCCCCCTCGAGATCGGCGAAGAAGCGCCCCGCCCAGGGCTTCAGGTGGCGGTCGAAAAACCGCCCGTCCTCGCCGGCCGGCGCGGCGAAGCTGCCGTCGATCAGACCCGCCATCACCTCGCAGAGGGTCGCGATATGGTCCTCAGGCTCCGCCACGCCCTCGGCGCGCACTACGCCGAGCCGGGCGAGATCGCCGCGAAGCCGCGCAAGCGGCCTCTCGTGCAAAAAACCCGTCAAGTAGTAGCTCGCATAGGGGAGGAGTTCGCCGCGACCGAGCCCTATAAAAAGCTCGAAAAACTCGCGCTCCACGCCCTCGGCCGTCGCGTTCGCTGCGGCCTCGGCGAGGCTACCGAGGGCGGAGCCGACCGCCGTCGCATCCCCAGCCACGCCCGCCAGTCGGGCAAGCAGAACCTCACCCGGTGGCTGCGCCAGCAACGAGGCCAGCAACCGATACAGCCGAGCCCGGCCGAGATCGGCTTCATCCGCTGCAGTCCGCCCGGTCAGCGTGTTCACTCCCACCTCTGGCAACCCCGTCCAATGGGATCGTGGGGTGCTCCCTTCCCTCGACCCTCAAGGGGACTGTAGGCGCACATCAGAACGCTTGCCAAGGCCTTATGCTCGCGGATGCGTGATCGCAGCGCAGCAAAAGCCCAATCGAAACACTCAGGCCCGCCTGCCGGGGCGCCCCTTATGAAGGCAAGGCGCCTCCGTGGCGTCGTGGCGGCGGCGGAGGGAAAGACTGAGTGGCGGGATCGGGTTGCGATTGGGGCGCTTCGCCCCCTGCCGCCCCTCCCTGTCGGCCAGTCTCTAGCCCCTTGTGCTCGCTCTCGCCCTGGCCCTCCCCGGCCTCGACCTCAGAGATGGGGGACGGAGGTGGCGTGCCGGGCAGGCGCACCGCGTCGGGCAGGGCGGGCCTCTCTTCGGCCGCGGCAAGGGACGTTGGGCGGTCCTCCTCCGCCGCACGCAGTGGGGTCGATGGGGGAGAAAACATCCGCTCGACCAGAGCGCGAATCGCTGGCGTCTCGCCCACACCGTCGAGGAAGTCGGGCACGCCGCCCGGCGTGTTCCAGTCCCAAGCATAGTCGGCGGGGCCGATGAAGTCGCGAATGGTCGGATCGAGCGACCAGGCGCGGCGCAGAGCGGCGTTGCGGAGGGCAGCGGGCACACCTTTCCGGAAGAAGGCGGAGAGGTCCGTCTCGGCCGTGATCTCCTCGATCTTCGGCAGGTGCGCGAGATCGACCGGCTCCTCCGCCGCCGCGTCTGCCGCCGCCTGCGGCGGCCCTTCGCCCGGTGGCGGCACTTCTGGTTCGGGCTCGACTGCCACGCCTTCGCGCGCGGCCCTCTTGCGGCGCGACCAGCGAGCGAAGAAACCCTCGCTGCGGGTCTCCTCCGCCTTCGTCGCCCTCTCTTCAGCCATCCTCGTCCGTCACTTTGGGCCGGGCGGCCAGCGCCTCGGGAGAAGCACGATCACGCTTGCGCTTGACAAAGCCGCGCTCGCGATGATGCGCAGCGACGAAGGCCTCCAGTGTCTCGCGAAGCGGCCCCGGCATCGGCACCGGCTCGATGATGTCGGCGGAGCCCACGCTGACCAGGCTCTCCGCCTCGCCGGCGTCGGCCAGCACACGGTGCAGTTCCACCCCGGGCTCCTCCAGCGTGGGGCGAAGCACCACCCACAGCACCGGCCGCCCGCTCTCCAGGTTCGCCTTGTAGCCCAGCGTGTCTGAGGCGACGAGTTCGAGCTCCGCCTGCCCCGCAATGTAGGCGGTGACGTCGCCTTCCCTGCGCAGCACGGTCCACGGCGCGGCGACGGTGGGGGCAGGCAGCACGGCGACGGGAACCCAGAGATGATCGACCCAGGGGCTTTGCGATACCCGCTTCTCCACCACCACGGAGACCGGAAGGTGCAGCACCGGTTCCATCTCAGGCCGCCCTCGCCCCGCGCGCCGTAAAGGGAAGATTCTCGAGCAGGTTCTGCGGCTTCATCCGCACCCGGCGCGCGACGTCCATGGCGAGAGCGAGATACACCGGCCGTGAGCCCACCTGGGGCAGAACGAGGCGCGTGTCCGCGAACCGCAGGGCATACAGGGCGGCGAGGCGCCCGAGCGCCTCAGGGTCCACCGCCTCGCCGCGCCAAAGCCGGCCGACGATAGCGGAAGCCTCCGCGTCAAGCCCAACATACCACACCCAGGCCTCGTCATGGATCGTCTGCAGCGGGGCCACCTCAACCTCAGCCCCGGTCATGTGCGCAACCCACAGCGCGATGACGCGCGCGAGCGCAGCCTGGCCCTCACGGCCAAAGGTGAGGTCGAACACGAAATCGTGCCGATCGGAGCGGTCCCAGTACTGCGCGGCGTTCG
>CALBEG010000162.1 GCA_937927455.1 uncultured Elioraea sp.
GGCCCGGGGCTTGCCTCGGGGTGATACTGCACCGAGAAGGCAGGCCGGTCCTCGCAAGCAAGCCCCTCGTTCGTGCCGTCGAACAGCGAGACATGGGTGACGCGCACGCTGTCCGGCAGGCTTTCCGCGATCACTGCGAAGCCATGGTTTTGTGAGGTGATTTCCACCCTGCCGGTGGCGAGCTCCTTAACGGGGTGGTTGGCGCCGCGATGGCCCTGATGCAGCTTGCGGGTCTTTCCGCCGAGGGCGAGGGCGAGCAGCTGGTGGCCGAGGCAGATGCCGAAGAGGGGGATGCGGCGCTCCAGCACGGCGCGGATGGTCGGCACGGCGTAGGCGGCGGTGGCGGCGGGATCGCCCGGCCCGTTGGAGAGAAAGACGCCATCGGGGGCGAGGGCGAACACCTCCTCGGCGGTGGCGGTCGCTGGCAGCACGGTGACGCGGCAACCGGCGGAGGCGAGGCTGCGCAGGATGTTGCGTTTGGCCCCAAAGTCGATCGCGACGACATGGAAGCGCGCGGCCTCCTGCCGGCCGTAGCCCGCGGGCCACGCCCAAAGCGTCTCGTCCCAGCTGTAGCGCTGGCGCGAGGTGACCTCGAGGGCGAGGTCCATCCCTTCCAGGCCAGGCCAAGCGCGCGCCTGGTCGGTCAGCGTCGCGAGGTCGAACCGTCCGTCGACGGGGAAGGCGAGAACGCCGTTGGGCGCCCCTCCGAGACGGATACGCCGGGTCAACGCCCGCGTATCGATCCCGGCTAGCCCGGGCAGGCCGCGGGCAGCACACCATTCGCGGAGGGACTGCGTGGCGCGCCAGTTCGACGCCGGCGTGGGGTCATCCTTCACCACAAGCCCGCGCGCGAAGGCTGTGCTGGCTTCGATGTCCTCCGCATTCGCGCCGACGTTGCCAATGTGGGGAAAAGTGAAGGTGATGATCTGGCCGGCGAAGGAGGGGTCGGTCAGCGTTTCCTGATAGCCAGTCATGCCGGTGGTAAAGCACACCTCGCCCACCGCTGTGCCGTGCGCGCCGAAGCCTCGGCCCCAGAACACGGAGCCTTCGGCGAGTACGAGGGCGGCAGTGGCGCCGGGCGGCGGCAAGTCTGACGCTGCTGCGCCCTGGGTGTTGCTGCCGGGCATGTCGGCGAGCGCAAGCCCCGTCTCTTTGATGATCACCGGCCAGTGTCGAGAGGGGATTGCGTGGGCCTGCCGCCACTTGCGCACCGCCTCGATGGTGACGCCGGTGAGCGCGGCGGTGCGCTCCGCCCCGCCGAGCCGGTCTATGATCTCGTCCACGTTCGCCATGACGGACGGGTATCGGAAATTTCCTCCCGCCGCAAGCGGGGGGGCAGAGGTGGGAAGAGATTTCCGGAAAGCCGGTCGCGCTGCGGTGAGCGTCGCGTTCTGGCGCCACTCGACTATAGTGCGCGGCTCGACTGAAGACGGGGACTGGCCATGGGCCTGCGCGAACAGTTCATGGAGGCGCTGAAGGCGTCGATGAAGGCGGGCGACGCCGCCACCACCTCGACCGTGCGGATGATCCTTGCGGAGCTCAAGAAGGTGGACATCGAGGCCCGTCCACGCGGGGTGGAGAAGGTAGAGGACGCCGAGATCCTCGCCATGCTGCGCCGGATGGTGAAGTCCCGGCGCGAGAGCATCGCGCTCTACCGCCAAGGTGGGCGGCAGGACCTGGTCGACAAGGAAACAGCCGAGATCACGGTGATCGAACGCTTCCTGCCGCCCGAACTCGAGGGCGAGACGCTGGAAGCGGCCGTCCGCGCGGCGATTGGCGAAACCGGTGCCGCCTCGGTGAAGGACATGGGAAAGGTGATGGCGGCGCTGAAGGCCAAGTACGGGGGCACTCTCGACATGGCCAAGGCCGGGCCAGTGGTAAAGGCTGCCCTCGGGGGCTGACGGCTCGGCATGGCCCTGCCGCCCGGCTTCCTCGACGAACTGCGCGCGCGCATTCCCCTCGGCGCGCTGATCGGCCGGCGGGTGCGGCTCACCCGCGCGGGGCGGGAACTGAAGGGCCTCTGCCCTTTCCACGCGGAGAAGACGCCATCGTTCCACGTCGTCGAGGATAAGGGGTTCTTCCACTGCTTCGGCTGCGGCGCGCATGGCGACGCGATCGGCTTCCTGATGCGGGCGGATGGGCTGTCTTTTATGGAGGCGGTGGAGCGTCTCGCTGCGGAGGCAGGGCTTGCCGTGCCGCGCCCGAACCCGGAGGTGGCGGCGGCCGCAGAACGCCTCGCCTCCCTCGCCGCGATCGCCGAGGCTGCCGCTGAGGCCTTCGCCCGCCGCTTGCACCTACCCGAGGGCCGTGCGGCGCTGGGCTATCTGCACCATCGCGGTCTTACCGATGAGACGATCGCCTTGTTCGCCCTCGGCTGGTCGGGCGAAGGGAGGGGGGCGCTGCTTGCTGACCTGCGCGCGCGGGGCGTGACGGCCGACCAGCTGGTCGCGGTTGGTCTGATGAAACAGGACGATCCGTCGCGGCCTCCGGTCGACCTCTTCTTCCATCGCGTCATGTTCCCAATCCGCGACCGCCGCGGGCGGGTGATCGCCTTTGGCGGGCGGGTGCTGGGGGACGGGCAGCCGAAATATTTGAACAGTCCTGAGACCTCGCTCTTTGTCAAAAGAAAAACGCTTTACGGACTGGATCTTGCAGTAAAGACAATCCGCTCCAACGCGCCCGCCCTCATCGTCGAGGGCTATTTCGACGTCATCGCGCTCCACCAGGCGGGGTTCGGTGGCGCGGTCGCCCCTCTCGGCACGGCGCTGACCGGAGACCAGCTCGCCGAGCTGTGGCGCCTCTCTCCGCAGCCCGTGCTGTGCTTCGATGGTGACGCCGCCGGGGCACGGGCTGCCTTGCGTGCGGCCGAGCTCGCGCTGCCGCTGATCGGGCCTGGCCGAAGCCTCGCCTTCGTTTCGCTGCCCGCGGGCGAGGACCCAGACAGCTTCGTGCGGCATCGTGGGCCGGAGGCCTTTGCCGCTCTCCTCGAAGCGCGGCGGAGCCTTGCCGACCTTCTCTACGAAACCCTCGCCGGCGAGCCCGGCGCCACGCCCGAGGCGCGGGCAGCAGTGCGGCGGCGGCTCGAGGAGCTTGCGGGCCGGATCCCGGACCGCACGCTGCAGGAGGAGTATCGGCGTCACTTCCGCGATCGCTGGTATGCCGACCTGCGCGCTCGCCGCTCCATCGGCCCTACACGCGGTTCAGCACCGCGCGCCGCCCGCCCCCTGCTTGCGCCGGCACGCACGCGCATGCTGCGCGAACGGTCCCTGCTCCGTCTTCTGCTTGCTCACCCCTGGCTGCTGGCTGAAGCGGACGAGGCGCTGGCAGCGGAGCGGTTCTCCACCGCGCCGCTCGAGCGGATCAGGGCCGCGCTGGTCGCGGGGGCAGGAGAGTGCGCCGGTCTTGATCGTCCCGCGCTGATCGACCACCTCCGCGAGGGAGGGTTGGGTGACGCGCTCGAGGCCGTGATTGGGAAGGAGGCCGCGGATTCGCTGCACACCACCATGGCTGGGGCGAGGCCCGACGAAGTGCGCACCGCCTTTCTGTCCGGACTGCAGGCGCTTGATCCCGACCGTCTCGAGCGGGACCTCGACGACGCGCGTGCGCGCCTTGCCGCCGAGTTCACGGAGGAGAATGTCCGTCGCCTGGCCCTTCTGGTCGAGGCGCGCAAGCAGCTGCTGGCCGAGGAACATGCCCCCTGAGCCGACGCAGGCGACCGAGGCGAGGCCCGAACCGGGCTGGAACACCCCCATAGGATAGGGGGACCCTGCGTCCCCCACGATGAAACCGCATTCGAGGTGACGCGAATGGCGAAGCCCACCACCACCCCGACCGCAGAGCCCGCCGCCGAGGATGTTGCCGAGCAGGCCCTGCTCGACAGCCAGGCGGCCGCCGTCAAGAAGCTGGTCGCGCGCGGCCGCGAACGCGGCTACGTGACCTACGACGAGATCAACGCTGCCCTTCCTCAGGGCCAGGTCTCCTCTGAACAGATCGAGGACACCCTGGCCCAGCTGAACGAGCTCGGCATCAACGTGGTCGAAGCCGAGGAGACCGAGGACCCCGAGGCCCCGCCGGCGAAGGTGATCAAGGCCGAGGAGGACGAGGACGAGGAGGGCTCGGGCGGCAACGTCGACGAGGCAGAGCTGGGCCGGACTGACGACCCGGTGCGCATGTATCTGCGCGAGATGGGGCAGGTCGAGCTCCTCTCCCGCGAGGGCGAAATCGCCATCGCCAAACGCATCGAGGCGGGCCGCGAGATGATGATCGGCGGTCTCTGCGAGTCGCCCCTCACCTTCAAAGCTATCGTCGCCTGGCACGACGCGCTGAAGGAAGGGCGCATGCTGCTGCGCGACATCATCGATTTGGAAGCAACCCACGGTGCTGGCCAGGCGCCAGAGGAGGCAGGCGCGCCTCCGATGGAGGAGCCGGAGGATTTCGACGAGGACGAGGCGGCGCTCTCGCTCTCCGCCCTCGAGGAGAAGCTGAAGCCCGAGGTGCTCGCCACCTTCGAGGCGATCGCTGCCACCTACAAGAAGCTCGCCAAGCTGCAGGAGGCGCGGCTCAAGACCCTCTCAGAGGGTGGCACGCCCTCCGTCCAGGCGGAGAAGAAGTACGCCAAGGCGAAGCAGGAGGTGGTCGAGCTCGTCAAGAAGGTCCACCTGAACAATGGCCGAATCGAGCAGCTCGTCGAGGAGCTGCGTGAGCTCAACCAGCGCCTGACCCAGTACGAGGGCCAGCTCCTGCGGCTGGCCGAGAGTGCCAAGGTGAAGCGCGAGGAGTTCCTCCAACAGTATCGCGGCCACGAGCTCGATCCAGGCTGGCTCGAGCGTGTCGCCGGACTGTCCAAGGCATGGAAGACCTTCGCCACGAAACATGGCGACGAGGCGGATGCGATCCGCGCCAGGATCGCCGACATCGTCAACGAGGTGCATCTGCCGGTGGGCGAGTTCCGGCGCGTGGTGACCACCGTGCAGAAAGGCGAGCGCGACGCCGCTCGGGCGAAGAAGGAGATGATCGAGGCCAATCTGCGCCTCGTCATCTCCATTGCCAAGAAGTACACGAACCGCGGCCTGCAGTTCCTCGACCTGATCCAGGAGGGCAACATCGGCCTGATGAAGGCGGTGGACAAGTTCGAGTATCGCCGCGGCTACAAGTTCTCCACCTATGCCACGTGGTGGATCCGGCAGGCCATCACGCGCTCGATCGCCGATCAGGCGCGCACCATCCGCATTCCGGTGCACATGATCGAAACGATCAACAAGCTCGTGCGCACCTCGCGGCAGATGCTGCACGAGATCGGCCGCGAACCTCAGCCCGAGGAACTCGCCGAGAAGCTCGGCATGCCGCTTGAGAAGGTGCGCAAGGTGCTGAAGATCGCCAAGGAGCCGATCAGCCTGGAGACGCCGATCGGGGATGAGGAGGACAGCCACCTCGGCGACTTCATCGAGGACAAGAACGCGGTGATCCCGCTCGATGCGGCGATCCAGTCGAACCTGCGCGAGGCGACGACGCGCGTGCTCTCCTCCCTCACGCCGCGCGAGGAGCGCGTGTTGCGCATGCGCTTCGGCATCGGCATGAACACCGATCACACGCTGGAGGAGGTCGGGCAGCAGTTCAACGTGACGCGCGAGCGTATCCGCCAGATTGAGGCAAAGGCGCTGCGCAAGCTGAAGCACCCTTCACGGTCGCGCAAGCTCCGCAGCTTCCTCGACGACTGAACATCTCGGGATGGGGGTGAAGGGGGAAGGGCCCATCGGCCCTTCCCCCTCCCCTCTCTCGCTTTCACGTCTATGTCGGATCGCGCAGCACGCGATAGACGGCAGGGATCACCAGCACCGTCAGCAGAGTCGAGGAGATCAGCCCGAACATCAGGCTGAGTGCGAGTCCCTGGAAGATCGGGTCGGCGAGGATGAAGGCCGCCCCGATGATCGCCGCCGCCGCGGTGAGCAGGATGGGGCGGAAGCGCACCGCACCCGCTTCAAGCGCGATCGTGCGCACGCTCCGCCCGTTCGCCGGCGTGTGCCGGATGAAATCGACGAGCAGGATCGAGTTGCGCACGATGATGCCGGCGAGCGCGATGAAGCCGATCATCGACGGTGCCGTGAACGGGGCCGAGAACAGCCAATGCCCCAAAACCACGCCGATGAAGGTGAGGGGAACAGGGACGAGGATGACGAGCGGAACCCGGAACGACGAGAACTGCCCGACGACGAGGGCATAGATGCCGAGAAGAGCGGCGCCGAACGCGATCCCCATGTCGCGGAAGGTGACGCGTGTTACCTCCCACTCGCCTTCCCACAGGAGAGCTGTGCGCGATGCATCGAGCGGCTGCCCAGCGAGCCGGATATCGGGCACGGTGCGGCCCTCGGCGGCCATGGCGCGCAACGCGTCGCGCACGGCGAGCATGCCGTAGATCGGCGCCTCGAAGGCCCCGGCGAGCTCCGCACTCACCATCTCGGCAGCGAAACCATTCCGGCGAAAGATTGGCAACGAGGCCTGCTCGACCTCGATGCGCACGAGATCGCCGAGTTCGACCGGACCGTTCCGCCCCGGCACCGGTGTGGCGAGCAGACGTTCCGAGACGAAGAGCTCCCCTTTTGGCAGGCGCACGGTGATCGGCAGCGGGTTGCGTCCTTCGCCGCGGTGTGAATAGCCGATGGTCTGCCCGCCCATCAGCACGCGAAGCGTGTCGTAGACGGCTGCCTCCTCGACGCCATGGAACTCAAGCTGATCTGAGAGAAGCCGGATGCGCAGCCTCTCGCCCGGGTCGGCCAGCGTGTCGTCGAGATCGACGAGGAAGGGCACGCGCGCGAAAGCCTCGCGCACGGTGCGCGCGGCCTCCCGGCGGGCTTCAGTATCGGGGCCGTAGATTTCCGCGAGCAGGGTAGCGAGCACAGGCGGCCCGGGCGGCACCTCCACCACCTTCCAGCGCGCGCCCTCGGGCCAGGCGACGTCCTTCAGCCGCTCGCGCACCTCGAGCGCGATGTCGTGCGAGGCGCGCGACCGGGCCGCCTTCGGGCTGAGGCGTATCTCGAGATCGCCCTGGTTCGGCGCCTGGCGCAGGAAGGAGTGGCGGACGAGCCCGTTGAAGTTGAACGGGGCTGCTGTGCCCGCGTGCGCGGTGACGGCCACCACCTCGGGCACCGCGCGCAGCCGGTTTGCGGCGGCAAACAGCACCCTTTCCGTGTCCTCCACCGATGCGCCACCGGGCAGGTCGACGACGACGGAGAGTTCCGACTTGTTGTCGAAGGGCAACAATTTGACTGTCACGTCGCGGGTGATGAAAAGCGAAAGCGAGGCGAGCGTGGCAAGGCCGACGGCGATGAGGAAGGCCCAGGCGCGGAGCTTGGTTTCAATCAGCGGGGAGGCAACCGAGCGATAGGCGCGGGCGAGGAAACCCGGGCCATGGTGTTCTGCCCCCGCCGAGACGCGCCCCGACAGTGTCACCATCAGCCACGGGGTCAGCATCATCGCGACGAAGAACGAGAACAGCATCGCGCCCGACGCCACCGCCGGAATGGGCGCCATGTAGGGGCCCATCAGCCCCGAGACGAACATCATCGGCAGAAGTGCGACGATGACGGTCAGCGTGGCGATCAGCGTCGGGTTGCCAACCTCCGCGACCGCGTCGATCGCCGCTTCGATGCGCGACCGGCCGTCCTGCATCGCCCAGTGGCGGTCGATGTTCTCGACCACGACGATCGCGTCATCGACCAGGATGCCGATGGCGAAGATGAGCGCGAACAGCGAGACGCGGTTCAACGTGTAGCCGAGGATCCAGGCACCGAACAGGGTGAGCAGGATGGTGACGGGAATGACGACGAAGGTGACCATCGCTTCGCGTCGGCCAATGGCAAGCCAGATCAGCGCGACGATGGAGAGGGTGGCGAGCCCTAGATGGAACAGGAGTTCATCTGCCTTTTCCTGCGCGGTCTCGCCGTAGTCGCGCACCACGTCGGCGACGACAGAGGGCGGGATAACACTGCCGCGGAGCTGCTCCAGGCGATCGTGCACCGCCCGCGTGAGCACGACGGCATTCGCGCCAGGTCGCTTCGCGATGGCGATCGAGACCGCAGGCTGGGCGGTCCAGCCTTCCCCGCCGCGCGTCAGGGCCCACACGCGAGCCTCATCCGGGCGGTGGCTGATGGCGATGCGGGCGACGTCGCCGACATAGACCGGTCGACCGTCGCGTGCCGCGATCTGCAACAGGCCGATATCGGGGATGCCCTGCAGCGTTTGCCCGCCGTGGACGGGAAGGGTGGCGCCCGCCTCGCGCACGGTGCCAATCCGAAACGAGCGGTTGGCACCCGCAAGCTTCTCCACGAGCTGGTTGAGCGTGATGCCGAAGCGAGCAAGCGCGGCGGGATCGGGCTCGACCATAACCTCTGGCGGAGAGCCGCCAACAAGGTAGGTCAGGCCGACATTCGGCAGCTTGACGAGTTCGGAAAGCACCCGATCGGCGAGTTCGCGCAAGGCGGATCCGCTCCAGCGCGGGTCGGCCGGGTCGGCTGCGCGGAGCGTGACCACGGCGACGGCGACGTCGTTGATGCCGCGCCCGACAATCAGCGGTTCCGGGATGCCGAGCGGGATACGATCGAAATTGGCGCGCACCTTTTCGTGCACGCGGAGGATCGCGTCGTCGAAATCGGTGCCGACGAAGAAGCGGGCGGTGACGATCGCGCCGTCGTCGCGCGAGGAGGAGTAGACGTGCTCCACGCCAGGAATGCCGAGCACGATCGCCTCAAGCGGGCGAGTGACGAGCTCGACCACATCCGGGGCGGAGAGCCCGTCGGCGCGGACGTGGATGTCGATCATCGGCACCGAGATTTGCGGCTCCTCCTCGCGCGGAAGGGCGACGAGCGCCATCAGGCCGAGGGCGAGCGAGGCGACCAGCAAGAGGGGCGTGAGCTTGGAGGCGATGAAGCTCTTGGCGAGCTGGCCGGAGATGCCCAAGGGGATCCGGCTCATGGCCGCACCACGACGTCGCCGGCGCGAAGGCCTGAGAGGATCTCGCGCATGACCACACCGGCCCTGGCGTGCGCGGGGCCGGTCTGCACCGGCACCATCGCCCCGTTCTCGAGCCGCACCAGATCCACCCCGGCGCCACGGATAAGGAACGGTTCGGGGATCAAGATGGTGTCGCGGCGATCGCCGACGATGCTGACCTCGACCCGTTCGCCCACGAAGAAGTCGCCCAGTCCCGCCACGTCCGCATCCGCCACCACCTGGCCCGCTTCCAGGCGCGGATAGACGAGCACGATTCGGCCCTCACCGAGGGTGGCCCCTTCCTTTGGTGCAAGCCCGCGCGCACCGACGTGCACCGGGTCGCCCGCGCGCAAGAACCGCGCATGGCGTTCGGGGATGCGCAGGCGGAGCACGTAGCGGTCGATGGCGATGGTGGCGATGGGCTCTCCCGGCATCACCACAGCGCCCGTCACCGCGTGCACGGCGAGCACGCGGCCTGGCTGCGGGGCAAGCACCTCGCCTTCGCGCGCCTGCTGGTCAACCACTGCTCTCTCCGCGCGCACGGCGGCGGCCTGGGCGTCGATCACCTGCACGGCGGTCTCGGCCTCATCGAGCCGGGCCTGGGTGGCAGCCCCCGTGAGGCGGAGCTGGCGGGTGCGCTCGAGCTCGAGCTGAGCCTGGCGGCGCTGGGCGGCGAGCGCGTCGAGCCGGGCTTCGAGGGCGGCGCGCTGCAGGCCGAGCTTGGGGTCGGTGACGAGGGCGACGACCTGCCCCGCCGTGACGGCATCGCCCTCGCGTATGGCGAGGCGGTCGAGCGTGCCAGCGATACGGGTGCGTGCCTCGACAGTGCGCACCGATTCGACAGTGGCGAAGACCGGCTTCAGGTCGTCGACAGTGGTGGGGGTGACGACAAGGCGATCCTGGGCGAGTGTGGGGTGGGCGGCGAGGGCGAAGAGGCCGAGGGCGGTGAGAAGAGGGCGCACGGGCATCGACGGCTCCGGGTTATCTTCGTAAGAGTGAAGGTAACCAGGAGCGCGGGTTCAAGCCCGCTCTGCGGGGAGCAGCCCCGCAGGCTGCGAAGGGTCAGGCCCGCCGCAGCCGAACCGCGGCAAGACCAAGCAAGGCTGCAGCGAAGAGGGGCAGAGCGGGCGGGGCAGGAACAGGCTCCGGCCGCGGGCGAGGATCGGATGTGCGTTCGACGATGAAGCCTCTCAGCCAGAGGTTGGGAAGGGTCTCGAAACTGGGATCCGAAGCCAGGTAGCCGGTCTCACGGACGTCATTCCATCCGCCGAGAAGCGTAGACGTCGGATCGGTTCGCCAAACGAGCTGCAGATAGTCCTCGCCGTTGGCATCACCGAAGGGCGGGTTGGTGTTGTTGTCCGGTTGCGACTCGCCCCAGTTGGTGAACGACCAAGGCTCACCGGTGACCCATGTCCAGGCCCCTTCGCTCGCCGCGTCGGTGCCGCCGAGCCACCATGAACCGCGGAGCGTCTCGTCGGGCTGACTGCCGCCGAAAAGGGCTGAGGTGATGAACCGCTGTTCGTCAGCGCTTGTGATGGTGGCCAGATCGCCGCCGAACTCCGTCTGTGCCCGCGCGCGCGCCACCGTCCACCTGCTCGCCCCGTCCTCGACCAGCCGGTACCAGTTGCCGGTTGCTCCGGGCCCTGTCCATTGCACCCAAGTGGCTTTGGCCGCGCCGGCCGCCAGAGTGAGCGCGGCACCGAGAGCGACGCTGGTAAGCGCTGTCCTCATCCCCATCCCCCCGGGCCAAAACAACAATGGCTTGACCACAACGCGTAGCAAGTTGAAGGAACAAGAGCTACCAACGCCGAGTTGCAATCGCATGAGGGAGCTGCCGCTGCGGACGGCGTCGCCCTGTGCTTCGAGCCTCGCAGCGGCCGCAGGCGAGCCCCGTCACGTTGTCGCTTCCTCCCCGACAGGGCACAGGCAAGGCTTGCCGCGTGCTGCCGCTTTCCATCCTGCTGCCGTTCTTCGCCTTGATTGCGCTCGGCTGGCTTATCGGCCGCGGCCCTCTTGCCGATGCGCGCGCGCAAACGGGGCTTCGCCTGTTCGTCCTCTACGCCGCCCTGCCGGCCTTTCTGTTTCGGTTTGTGGTTGAGGCGGAACCGCCGCCGACCTCGGCACTTCTCGCGCCTGCGGCCTATCTGGCCGCGGCCCTCGTCTGCGGGCTGATCGTCGCCGCCATCACGTCGCGGAAGCGGCGGCTTGCCGCTATGGGCTCGGTGTCAGCCAATGTCGGCTACATGGGGTTGCCGGCGATTGCGCTCTCGCCGCTCGGGGCAGATCCGGCAGCGGTAGGAGCAGCGATCGCTATCTTGGTCGCTGACGTGTTCGTGGTGATGAATGCCAACATGGTGCTGCTCGCGTCCGGCGGGCTGCGCGCCGGCATGCGGTCGGTCGCGCGCGCGCCACTCGTCTGGGCGACGGCAGCGGGGCTTGCCGTGCGCCTTGCCGCCGTGCCGCTGCCCGAACCGCTTGGCCGATTGGTCGCCCTGCTCGCTGGCGGCGCGGTGCCGGCTGCACTGGTCTCGCTGGGCGCCGCTCTCGCCTCGGGGGCGGGGGCGCTTGCGCTCTCGCCCTTGCGGCCGGTTCTCGCCGCTCTGCCCGGCAAGCTCCTGCTCCACCCGGCGCTTGCTTGGGGCGTGGTGAGCGCCCTCGGCTTGCCAGCCGGCGCAGCGAGGGCAACGGTCCTGATGGCTGCCACCCCGACCGCGCTCAACTACTTCCTGATCGCTGCCGCCGGAGGAGCGGATGCGCGTGCCGCCGCAGCCCTCTGCCTGTGGACAACGATCGGCGCTCTGCCCACGCTCTCCGTTTGGAGTGTCGTGCTCGCTCAGGCGTAGTGGTTGGCAGCGTTTTTGGTCGCGTCCGCCCGCCTGATGCTGTCCAGGATCAGGCGTTCGGCCACCTCCGGCCCCGCCCACTCGCCGAGGCTCACCTCCTTGCCCTTCTCCAGGTCTTTGTAGTGCTTGAAGAAGTGCGCGATCTGCTCGGTGAGGATCGCAGGCAGGTCGCGGAACGACCTCACGCCCGTGTAGAACGGGTGGAGTGTATCGACCGGCACGGCGAGGATCTTCTCGTCCGGCCCCGCCTCGTCGCGCATCATCAAGACGCCGACGGGGCGGCAGCGCACGATGCAGCCGGGAACCAGGGCGGCCTGCGTCACGATCATCACATCCATCGGGTCGCCGTCTTCGGCGAGCGTGTGCGGAATAAACCCGTAGTTGCCCGGGTAGTACATCGCCGTGTGCAGGAAGCGATCGACCATGAGGGCGCCTGAGTCCTTGTCGAGTTCGTACTTCACCGGCACCCCGCCCTGAGGGATCTCGACGATAACGTTGATGTCGGTCGGCGGGTTGCGGCCGATGCTGATGCGGCTGATGTCCACGGAACAGTCTCCTCGCCTAGCGTGGTGGCCGATCTAGCCGAACCCTTCGCTGCACGCCATGGACGATGCCGCCATGGGCAGGCAGACTGGCCGCAAAAGGAGAATGGAGGGCCGTCCATGCCGACACGTCGCACACTGGTCGTTTCGCTCGCCGCTTCCCTTCTCGCCGCTGCGCTACCGGCCGCCGCCCAGGGCGAGCTCGTGGTCGAGAAACGCGCCTTCGAGATCCCGCGCTTCACCACCGAGGCCGGGCAGACCATCCCCCGCCTCCGCATCGGCTACCAGACGGCGGGGCAGCTGAACGAAGCGCGCGACAATGCGGTTCTCATCGCGCATTTCTTCTCCGGCACCTCGCACGCCTTCGGCCGGCTCTCCCCCGGCGGCCCGCCCGGTTACTGGGATGCAATCATCGGCCCCGGCAAGCCGATCGACACCAACCGCTTCTTCGTCGTCTCCGCCGACACGCCGGTGAACCTGAACACCGGCGACCCGACCGTGATCACCACCGGCCCCGCCACACCGAACCCCGAGACGGGGCGGCCCTGGGGCCTTGCCTTCCCCGTTCTCTCCATCCGCGACTTCGTCGAGACGCAGAAGGCGCTGCTTGACCATCTCGGCGTG
>CALBEG010000163.1 GCA_937927455.1 uncultured Elioraea sp.
GGGGGCCTTTGGGCAGGCGGATTTCGATCGCAGGTGCAGCACCGGCCGGAGCCTCGATCCGGTCCACCCCTGTCCCTCGCCCGTCGGCGGAGAGGAAGGCGGCGAGGTGACCCGGCCACGGCGCGGTGGCGGAGAGGCCGAGGCGCACCGCGCCGGGCGCCAGCGTGCCGAGGCGGGCGAGACAGAGGGCGAGCTGATCGCCCCGCTTGGTGCCGGCCAGCGCATGGATCTCGTCCACCACCACGGCGCAAAGGCCAGAGAACAGGCGGGCGGAGTCCCGGAAGGAGAGGAGGAGGGCGAGGCTTTCGGGGGTGGTGAGGAGGATGTTGGGCGGGGTTTCGCGCTGGCGGTGTCGCGTCGCCTGGTCGGTGTCGCCGGTGCGCACATCGAGGGTGATGGGAAGTCCCGCTTCGGCGACAGGGCGTTCGAGGTTGCGCGCGATATCGGCGGCGAGCGCTTTCAGGGGGGAGACGTAAAGCGTGTGCAGGCCCGGGCGCGGTGCGGCGGCGAGGTCGACAAGGCTGGGCAGGAAGCCGGCGAGCGTTTTGCCCGCCCCAGTGGGGGCGAGCAGGAGGACAGAGCGGCGGGCGCGCGCCGCCTCGAGGACAGCGCGCTGGTGCGGGTGCAGCCGCCAGCCCCGGCGCGCGAACCAGGCGGCAAGCGGGGTGGGCAGGAAGGTGAGGTCGCGCGGGGCGGGTGTGGGCTCCGTCACGCCCTCAGTGTAGGGAGGGGGCGGCGCAGCACCAGCCCTGCTCGGCCGGCCTTCCCTCATCAGACTGTGGCAGCCCGCAACCGGTGCTGCGGGGCCGAGTGAGCCCCACCTCAAGCGCAGGCAACCGGGGCCCGGGCTGTGCAAACACCGTCAGCTGCTGCGACGACGCGCGGCGAGACCCAGCCCGACGAGGCCAAAGCCCAGAACGGCCAGCGAGGCGGGTTCGGGCACCAGCACGGCTAGGTTGTCGATCCCTGTATTGATGATCCCGCCTTCCGTGGAGACAAATCGGAAGCCTGTGATGTTCTGCACGTCGCTTTCGGCGCGGAACAAAATCAGGCCGCCAGCGCTCGCGGAAAAGCTCTGACTTCCGAGCACAGCACTGCCCGGACCAAACACCGTGAGGGTGGCTGGGCCGCGCGCATTGAGATAGAGATCAATTTGAAAGCCGCGAACCTGTTGACCGAACGTAACAAGAATGTCCTCGTCGCCGTTGGCAGTCAGGATCGAACTTGTAGTTGGGTTTACCGAAGCGTGATAATTCATGAATCCAGGCTCTGAAATCGCAATATTCGGTTGTGGGTTGCCATGAAGCGCGCCAGCTTGTCCGGCATAACACACAGGGAATGGTGTGGTTTGGCAAAAACTCGAAGTGATTATATTTGAAGCGGTTGCTGGGCCAGGCCATGCGAGGGTTGGGATGCCGGGAGGCAGCAAAGCCCCACTCTTTTCGAAGTCCTGTACAAGCAGGTAGTTCGCTGCCGGCGTGTTGAAGAAGGTGATGGCGGCATCGGCAGCAGCCAGAGGCAACGCCGCAATCGCAGCGGTGAGTGCAGAGAAGCGCAACACCATGATCAATGCTCCTGAGGGCACGTGAAGGCCGACCAACGACCCGTATATATACAAAGCTACTAACTTCCAAAGCGAGTGTCAATTCTTTTTTTTGAAACGTCCGCTTCGCCTCAGCGAAGCCACTTCCCTCTGCGCCACGGGATCCTTGCGGGCAGCGCCGCAAACCCGACCGGTCCCTTCACCGCTCGGTTCGTCGCCACGTCTGCGGGGCTTCGGGCAGCCGGTTCGCCACATCGCCCTTGCGTGTGCAGCGGGTTCAGGGGGCGGCATGTGTGGGCGGAATGTCGTGTTGGCATGGCCCGTTGCGCCTCTGCTTGGAGGAAGACGGATCGCGCCCTCATCCGTCAGTGGCGTCTCTTTTCATGCGACTTTATCTCTCCACATAAATATCATCTCGTTTCAGCTCCCGAGGTTAGATGCGCCGCGGGGTTCACGGCTCGCCAGGCGGGGCCCACATCGCCTGCGATGCGTCCAAGCCCCGAAACCTGGCTCCTCGTCCGCCCTGAAGGCCTCTATTGCGAACCGGCCGACCTGTTCATCGACCCGGCCCGTGCGGTGCCACGCGCGCTCATCACCCACGCGCACGCCGATCACGCCAGGCCGGGCCACGGCGCGGTGCTCGCCACCCCCGAGACGCTGGCCCTGATGACCCGTCGGCTGGGCGAGGGCAGGGCGGGGCTATCGCAGCAGCCGTTGGCCTATGGCGAGAGCCTCAACATCAACGGCGTGCGCGTCACTCTTTACCCCGCTGGCCACGTGCTTGGCTCCGCCCAAATCGTACTGGAGTGGCGCGGCAGTCGCGTCGTCGTCACCGGCGACTATTGCCCCCGCCCGCAACCGACCTGCGCGGCCTTCACGCCCATCGCGTGCGATCTTCTGATCACAGAGGCCACCTTCGGCCTCCCCGTCTTCTGCCACCCTCCGGCCGAGGGCGAGATCGCGCGCCTTCTCCGGTCGCTCGCGGTGTTCCCCGACCGCACCCACGTGGTTGGCGCCTATGCGCTCGGCAAAGCGCAGAGGCTGATCGCACTTCTCCGCGCCGCCGGCTACGACTCACCGATCTTCCTGCACGGCGCGCT
>CALBEG010000164.1 GCA_937927455.1 uncultured Elioraea sp.
GGCGGCGGCGCATGAGGGGGCGGAAGCTCCTCTCGCGCTGTGGGTTTCGGCACTCGCACGCCGCCTTCTCCCGCGCGGCACCCTCACCCTCATCCTACCGCCGGACCGTCTGCCAGAGGCTTTGTCTGCATATGGCGAAGCGGGTGTCGGCAGCGTCGTGTTGTTCCCGCTCTGGCCGCGCGCGGGCGAAGCGGCGAAACGGCTGCTTGTTCAAGGGGTTAAGGGCGGTCGTGCCCCGCTGCGACTGTCGGCCGGGCTCGTGTTGCACGAGGCCGAGCAGTTCACCCCTGCCGCGCAGGCTGTTCTGCGCGATGCCGCTCCGCTCACTCTCGATTGACGAGCTGGCGGATATTGGCCGATCGCCGACTCCGCTCGCCCTCGACCGCTCAGACCTGGCTTGCTTCCGGGTGACGCAGGTGCCACAGCCGCTCGTGCGCCGCGACCAGGCTTTCGATGTTCTTGCGCCGGTTGGTGTCAGGGCTCATCGGGCGCCTGGTCAGCATCATCTCCAGAATGTGCAGGAGCTGTTCGGCGACCTCGAAATCGCCCTGGTCACACGCATGGTGGAAGGCGATCAGGATCTTGTCGGACAGGCGTCGGCTGTAGCGCGGTGTTGGGCCGCGCGAAGCGTCGCGCTCGCGACCTCTCGTTTCGTCCTCGTCGCTCGCCATGGTTCCCTCTCGTCGCCCGGGCGATCATCTCGCCCGCTGATCTGCGACCGAGCAATCTTAGCCGCAAAGGCGGTCGATGCTAACCCCCCGCTGCCGCAGAAGACGGTTCTCCCATCGGGCCGAAGGGGCGCTCAATGCGCGCGAAGGATGGCTCCTTCCGGCTGCGGGTCGGCAAACACGTGGTCGGCAAAGGCCTCTTCCCAGGTTCCCCGGGTCGCCGCACGGCTGTATTCCGTCGCCCGGTTCTCGAAGAAGTTGGTGTGCTCGATTGCGTTCAGCATCTCGTCGAGCCAGGGCAGGGGGTTCTTCGCGATGCCCCAAATCGGCTCGAGCCCGAGCTGAACGAGGCGGCGGTCGGCAATGAATCGGATGTAGCGCTTCACCTCCTCCGGGCCCAACCCTTCCACGCCGCCCAGTTCGAACGCGAGGTCGATGAACGCGTCCTCGTGGCCGACGATGGTCCGGCAGATCTCGACGATTTCCGCCTTCAGCCGGTCCGCCCAGATCTCGGGGTTTTCCTGGATGAAGGTGCGGAAGAGGCGGATGATGCTGAGGCAGTGCAGCGTCTCGTCGCGCACGGACCACGATACGATCTGCCCCATACCCTTCATCTTGTTGAAGCGCGGGAAGTTGAGGAGGATGGCGAAGGAGGCGAACAGCTGCAGGCCTTCCGTGAAGGCGCCGAAGGCGGCGAGCGTCTTGGCGATCTCCTCCTTCGAATCGACTCGGAAGGTCTGCATGTAATCGTACTTGTCCTTCATCTCCTTGTACTTGAGAAATGCCTGGTACTCGACCTCGGGCATGCCGATGGTGTCGAGCAGGTGCGAGTAGGCGGCAATGTGCACTGTCTCGATGTTGGAGAAGGCCGAAAGCATCATCAGCACTTCGGTCGGTTTGAACACCTGCGAATAGTGCTTCATATAGCAGTTGTTCACCTCGACATCCGCCTGGGTGAAGAAGCGGAAGATTTGGGTGAGCAGGTTGCGTTCTGCCGGGGTGAGGGTCTTCTGCCAGTCCTTCACATCGTCGGCCATCGGCACTTCCTCCGGCAGCCAATGGATTCGCTGCTGGGTGAGCCAAGCGTCGTAGGCCCAAGGGTAGCGGAACGGCTTGTAGACAGGGTTGTCGGTCAGGAGGTCCGTGCGGCGATGGGCGGCTTGGGGGGTCGCGTGTCCGTTGGCGGCCATGGTTGATCCTTTATCGCAACGACATCGGGGTGGGGCGGAGATGCTGGCGACCAATCCGCCTCACTGGCAGGCGAGGCACTCCTCGTAGGTCGTCGGCCTGGCGGCGACTGGAGGCTGCGCACGGTCGTTCGCCGGGGCCTCCGTTCCGGGCTGCGCGACCTCCGCCGCGCCCCCTTCGATCGCGATCGCCTTCGTGCTGACCGCATCCGCGCGTTGAATGGAGAGCGACCGGCAGTAGTAGAGGCTCTTCACACCCTTCTTCCAAGCAAGCCAGTGCAGCCGATGCAGGTCGCGCTTGTGCACATCGGCCGGCAGGAACAGGTTCACCGACTGCGCCTGGCAGACAAAGGGCGTGCGGTCGGCAGCGTGCTCGATCACCCAACGCTGGTCGATCTCGTAGGCGGTGCGGAAGACGGCCTTCTCGTGCTCGTCCAGACAGTCGAGGTGTTGCACCGAGCCCTTGTTCACGGTGATCGAGGTCCAGGTGTCGGCGTCATCTCGCCCCTTTTCGGCAAGGAGTGCGGCGAGATGGCGGTTGCGAACCGTGAAGGAGCCTGAGAGCGTCTTCTGCACGAACACGTTCGCCGCGATCGGCTCGATGCCTGGGCTTGCGTTGCCGGCGATGATGGAGATCGAGGCGGTCGGCGCGATCGCGAGCTTGTGCGAGAACCGCTCCATGATGCCGTAGTCCGCCGCGTCCGGACAGGGGCCGCGCTCTTCGGCGAGCACGCGCGAGGCGCGGTCGCACGCCTCGCGGATGTGGCGGAACATGCGCAAATTCCACACCTTGGCGATCACGCTCTCGAAGGGCACGCGCTTCGCCTGCAGGAAGGAATGGAAGCCCATCACGCCAAGCCCCACCGACCGTTCGCGCATCGCGGCGTACTTGGCCCGCGCCATGGTGTCCGGGGCGCGGCGGATGAAAGCCTCGAGCAC
>CALBEG010000165.1 GCA_937927455.1 uncultured Elioraea sp.
GCGGGCAAGATAGGCCTCGCGGAAGCCTTCGTCGTTCTGCCAAAGGGTGGGCAGGCAGGAGGGTGGAAGAGGGAGTTTCACCACCAACTCGCCGATCGTGCCGGGCGCAACCTCCTGCCCCGCCTCGTCGACCACGCGCAGATCGAACCCCGGAGAGGGCTTGCCGCCCGACCCGGGCCTGGTCGGAAACAGGCCCAAGCCGCGGAAGTTGCCACTGATCGCCCAGCCCGTCTCCGTCTGCCACCAATGGTCGATCACCGGCCGGTTCAGGAGGCGCTGCGCCCACACGACCGTGTCGGGATCGCAGCGTTCGCCGGCGAGGTAGAGGGCCTCGAAGCGGGAAAGATCGTAGCGCTGAAGGAGTTTCCCCTCCGGATCCTCGCGCTTGATGGCGCGGATCGCGGTAGGAGCGGTGAACAGCGCCTTCACCCCGTGCTGGCTGCACACACGCCAAAACGCGCCTGCATCCGGCGTGCCGACGGGCTTGCCTTCGTAGACGATGGTGGTGCAGCCGGCGAGCAGGGGCCCGTAGACGATGTAAGAGTGGCCGACCACCCAACCCACGTCAGAGGCGGCCCAAAACACGTCTCCTGCCCCGACGCCATACAGCATGCCCATCGAGTTCGCGACCGCCACGGCGTGCCCGCCATTGTCGCGCACCACGCCCTTCGGCCGCCCAGTCGTGCCCGAGGTGTAGAGGATGTAAAGAGGATCGACCGCCGAGACCGGCACGCAGGGAACCGGTTCTCCGCGCGCTTCCGCCTCCGCCCAGTCCTCGTCACGGCCCGCGATCAGCTCCGCCTCGCCTTCCGGCCGCTGCAGGATCAGGCAGAACTCCGGCGCATGCGGGCTGAGCCCGATCGCGGCATCGAGCAGCGGCTTGTAGGGAACGACGCGCCCGGGTTCGAGCCCGCAGGACGCGGAGAGGATCGCCCGCGGCTTGGCGTCGGCGATGCGCGAGGCGAGCTCCGCCGCAGCGAAGCCACCGAACACGACGGAGTGGATAGCGCCGATGCGCGCACAAGCGAGCATCGCGATCACCGCCTCGGGCACCATCGGCATGTAGACCAGCACCCGATCGCCCTTCCTCACCCCGCGCGCGGCAAGCGCCCCCGCCAGCTTGGCCACGCGCACAAGGAGCTGGGTAAAGGTTAAGGTAGCAATCCGGCCGGTCATCGCGGAATCCCAAATCAGCGCCGGCTGGTTGCCCCGCCCCGCCGCGACATGGCGGTCGAGCGCGTTGTGGCAGGTGTTCAGCACGCCATCGGGAAACCACCGGCCGTACACGCCACGCGCCGGGTCGAAGGCGCGCTTGGGCGGCGTCTCCCACGCGATCAGGCCCGCGCGTTCGAGCCACCAGCCCTCAGGGTCTCGCTGCCACGCGGCATAGGTGGCGTCGTAGGACATCGTCCGTTTCCTCCATGACGTGATCGGTGTTTGCGCTCAGCCTGCGTCAGCCCGGGGCGGGCGCGCAACCGAACCGATCCTTCTCCCCGAATGGCAGCCATTTGCGCCGGCCGAGGCTGCGCGACAGTCTTGCCTCGGGCCAAAGCGACGCGCGAAGATCGTCGCGGGAAGGAACCGTCCATGAAGGTGAGCCTGACGGACCGCGTCGGGCGTTTCCTCGCCGCGCTCGGCACCCTGCTGATCGCGCCGAATGGCGAGGAGCGGTCAAGGCGCTTCATCGAGCCGCTCCGCTTGCCGGAGGGCGGGCTCGCTGAGCTTCGCTATGTCGTGTTCGATCTCGAAACGACTGGGCTGGAGCCCACACGCGGCGACCGCATCATCGCCATCGGCGCGGTGCGCGTCAGGGACGGTCGGGTCGACGACCGCGATCGCTTCGAATCTTTCTGTCAGCCCGGGCGACCGATCCCGCCTGCGTCGACCGCGATCCACGGCATCACCGACGCCATGGTCGCGCATGCCCCTCCCTGGCCGCACGTGGTGGCGGATTTCCATGCCTGGGTGGGCAACGACGTGCTGGTGGCGCACCACGCCGCCTTCGACCTCACGTGCCTGCACGCAGCGGAGGCCCAGGCGGGCGTTCGCTTCGACAACCCCGCGCTGTGCACCATGGTGCTCTCGCGTTGGCTCGATCCCGCCGAGCGCGATCACAGCCTGGATGCGATCGCCGCCCGACATGGCATCGTCATCGCCTCGCGTCACGACGCGCTCGGCGATGCGATCGCGACCGCGCATCTGTTCGTCGACATGCTGCGCCGTGCAGAGGAGCGCGGGATCACGAGCCTCGACGAACTCTCCCGCGCGAGCCGCATGCGCGCGACCATCGCCTCTGGGGCGATGGCGTTTTGAGTGCTCGCGAAGTCGTTTGTCGTTGCTACGGGCAGGCGGCTTTACGTATGCTCCATCAAAGCATGCCCCGTGGCGCGGGCCGCCGGGTTCAGGGAGGGAAAGGTCGAGCGTGGAACAGGACACGCCGATTTTGGAGGTCGAGCGCGTCTCGCTCCGCTTCGGTGGCGTGCGCGCTCTGACCGACGTCTCATTCTCCGTCCCACGCGGCGAACTCTTCTCCATCATTGGGCCGAACGGCGCCGGCAAGACGTCGATGGTGAATTGCATCTCGGGCCGCTACCGCCCGACCGAGGGCAGGATCCTGTTTGACGGGCGCGACATCACGGCGCTCGGCCCGAACAAGCGGGCGGGCCTCGGCATCGGTCGCACCTTCCAGAACCTCGCCCTGTTCGGGCACATGAGCGTGCTCGACAACATCCTGGTTGGCCGCCATCACCTGATGCGGCACGGGTTCCTGACGGGAATGGTCTACTGGCTCTTCGGCGCACAGAGGGAGGAGCTCGCGCACCGCCGCGCTGTCGAGGACATCATCGACTTCCTCGAGATCCAGCACATCCGCAAAGCTGCCGCGGGCACGCTGCCTTACGGGCTGCGCAAGCGGGTGGAGCTCGCGCGCGCCATCGCGCTGCGCCCGCGCCTCCTTCTGCTCGACGAGCCGATGGCGGGCATGAACCTCGAGGAGAAGGAGGACATGGCCCGCTTCATCGTCGACCTCAACGAAGAGTGGGGGATGACGGTCATCATGATCGAGCACGACATGGGTGTCGTGATGGACATCAGCCATCGCGTCATCGTGCTCGACTTCGGCAGGAAGATCGCGGAAGGCACGCCGGAGCAAGTGCTGGCGGATCCGCACGTCAAGCGGGCCTATCTCGGCGAGGAGGACGAGCTTCTCATCGACGAGACGGAGCGGGCTGGCTGATGGTGCTGCCCGATCTCGATCGCTACGATACGTTGCCAAAACTTCTGGCCCTAAATGCGCAGGAACGGGGACGCGAGGTCGCGCTCCGCGAGAAGGACTTCGGTATCTGGCGCAGCATCAGCTGGGCCGAGTACGAGGAACGCGTGCGCTCCTTCGCGCTCGGGCTTGCCTCTCTGGGCGTGGGGCGCGGCGACGTCGTCGGCCTGATCGGCGACAACCGGCCCGACTGGGTGATGGGCGAGATCGCCGCCCATGCGGCGGGCGCGATGTCGATGGGCATCTACCGCGACGCGCTCGACGACGAAGTCTCCTATCTCCTCGCCTACGCCGAGGCGAAGGTGGTGTTCGCCGAGGACGAGGAGCAGGTCGACAAGCTGCTCGCCCTCGGCAACCGCGCGCCCTCTTTGCGTCACATCGTCTATTCCGACCCGCGCGGGATGCGGAAGTACGACGATCCGCGGCTGATCTCGGTCTCCGAGCTCGTCAAACGCGGCGAGGACCTCCGTCTCGCCGCCCCCGACCGGTACGAGCGGATGGTCGCGGCCACGCGCGGCGAGGACGTCGCCATCCTCTGCACCACCTCGGGCACGACGGCTCGGCCGAAGCTCGCGATGCTGCCCGCCCGCGCCCTGCTTCGCCACTGCGCGGCGTATCTCGCAGCCGATCCGCGCCGGGCGGACGACGAATACGTCTCCGTGCTGCCGCTGCCCTGGATCATGGAGCAGGTCTACGTGCTCGGTTGGGGCCTGTTGGCGCGGATGAAGGTGAACTTCGTCGAGGAGCCTGAGACGATGCTCGCCGACTTTCGCGAGATCGGGCCGCATTTCGTGCTGTTCGCGCCACGCATGTGGGAAGCAATCGCAGCGGATGTGCGCGCACGGATGATGGACTCCACGCCCTTCAAGCGCTGGATGTTCGACCGCGCGATGGCGATGGGGCTGAAGGCGCTGGAAAGGGGACGCCGCTCGTGGCTCGCTGACCTCCTTCTGTTCCGTGCCCTGCGCGACCGGCTGGGCTTCTCGCGCATCCGCTCCGCCGCCACCGGTGGTGCCGCACTCGGGCCCGACACCTTCCGCTTCTTCCAGGCCATGGGCATTCCGCTGCGGCAGCTCTACGGCCAGACGGAGCTCGCTGGCGCCTACACCCTGCACCGTGCGGGCGAGGTCGACTTCAACACAGTCGGCGTTCCGTTCGTCCCCGAGATCGAGGTCCGGATCGACAACCCCGACGCGAACGGCGTGGGCGAGATCGTCACCCGCCACCCGAACATGTTCGCCGGCTACTTCCGGAACGAGGAGGCGACGAAGGCCGATCTGCGCGAGGGCTGGATGCACACTGGAGACGCGGGATATTTCGACGCCAAGGGGCACCTCGTCGTCATCGACCGCATCAAGGACATCGCCACCACCGCGCGCGGTGACCGCTTCAGCCCGCAATTCATCGAGAACAAGCTGAAATTCTCGCCCTATGTGGCTGAAGCCGTCATCCTGGGCGACGGTCGCGACTTCCTCTCGGCCATCGTCTGCATCCGCTACGCCATCGTCTCGAAATGGGCGGAGAAGAACCGCATCGCCTTCACCACCTACTCCGACCTCGCCGCCAAGCCGGAAGTGGCCGAAATCCTCAAACGCGAAATCGAGGCAGTGAATGCGCAACTTCCCGAGCCGCAGAGAATCTCCAAGTTCGTGCTGCTCTACAAGGAGCTCGATGCCGACGACGACGAGCTGACGCGCACGCGCAAGGTGCGCCGCGGCGTGATCGCGCAGAAATACGCCGACATCATCGACGCGGTCTACCAAGGGCGGAGTGAGATCCCAGTTGATACGCTGATCAAGTTCCAGGATGGCACCACGCAGCGTATCCGCACCACCTTGCGCGTGATCGATCTTCTGCCTGTGTCGAACCGCGCGCGCGAAAAGGCGGAGGCCGCATGATGGGCCGACATCATCGGCGAACGGGGTGCGGAGCGGGCAGGCTTGCACGCGGCCGTTGGGGGGCATGACGGCGATGCAATGGGACCTCCTCCTTCAGCTTACCCTCAACGGGCTGATCGTGGGCGCGCTCTACGGCGTGGTCGCGATGAGCTTCGTGCTGATCTACAAGGCCTCGCAGGTGGTGAATTTCGCGCAAGGTGAGTTCCTGCTGATCGGCGCCTGGACCTGCTGGTGGCTGCTTACCGAGTTCCGTCTTCCCTTCGTCTGGGGATTTCTGCTCACCCTTGTGTTCATGACCATCTTCGGAGTGCTCTTGCAGGTGATCGTGCTGCGGCCCCTGATCGGCGAGCCGGTGATCAGTGTGATCATGGTCACGATCGGCCTCTCCATCTTCTTCCAGGCCTTGATGAAGTGGATGTTCGGCGTGTTCGCCGAGCCCTTCCCGCCGATCTTCGAGACCCAAGCCGTGCGCATCGCCGGGCTTGAGGTGCAGTCGGTCTATCTCCTTTCGCTCGTCATCAGCCTCGCCATCATGGCGGCCTTCGCCTGGTTCTTCACCGCCTCGAAGTACGGGCTTGCGATGCGCGCCACCGCCTTCGACCAGCAGGTGGCGCAATCCTTGGGCATCTCGGTGCGCATGGTGTTCGCCATGGCCTGGGCGATCTCGGCCATCGTCTCCGCCGTTGCCGGCGTCGTCGTCGGCGTGGTGAACGGCGTCTCCTCGGGCCTCTCGTTCTACGGCATCAAGGTTTTCCCGGCGGTCATCCTTGGCGGTCTCGATTCCGTGCTCGGCGCGGTGTTGGGCGGCATCATCATCGGCCTGCTCGAGAACATCGCCCACTTTTTCGACAGCACGATCCTGCACTGGGGCAACATGTTCCAGATCGCGCCGTTCTATGTCCTGATCGTCATTCTGCTGATCAAGCCCTACGGCCTGTTCGGCACCCGGAACATCGAGCGGGTGTGAGAGGAGTGGTTCAGCGCGGGATGCGAGGGTTGCGCAACGAAGAGAACGACAGGCGCACGACCGTGCCGGGCGCGACAGCGGGCGGCTGACGAGGCGGCACCATGGCTGCACTCGCACTCACGCCCTGCGGCGACTTCCGCACCAGCTACCGGGAAGACACCACGATCTTCCCGACGCGCACGTCGCGCAATGTCGCGATTGCCTCCGTCGCCGCCCTTTGCCTCGTGCCGCTGACGGGCGACCGCTATGTGCTGTCGCTGATGATCCAGATGGGCTACCTCGGCATCGCTGCCTTGGGGCTCAACATCCTGGTCGGCTTCACGGGCCAGATCTCGATCGGACACGCCGCCTTCTTCGGCTTCGGTGCCTTCTCCTCCGCCTGGCTCGTCGAACACGGCGTGCCCGTGGTGGCCGCCATGCCGCTCGCCGGCGTGATGACCACGGCCGTGGGCATGGTGTTCGGCATTCCCGCCGCCCGGCTGAAGGGACTTTATCTCGCCATCGCGACCCTCGCCGCCCAGTTCATCATCGAGGATTTCTTCGCCCGTGCCCGCTGGTTCACCGGCGGTGTGGCGGGGCGGGTGACGGAACCGTTTGCCCTGTTCGGGTTGAGGTTCGACACCAACGAGAGCTACTTCTTTGTCGTTTTGTTCTATGTCGTCGTGAGTTTCGTCGCCGCGTCGAATTTGATGCGCACGCGTGACGGGCGGGCCCTGGTTGCGGTACGCGACCACTACCTCTCCGCCGAGATGATGGGGATCAACCTCACCTACTACCGAACTCTCTCGTTCGGCATTTCGTCCTTCTACGCCGGCATCGGAGGTGCGCTCTACGCGCACTACCTGCTCTTCGTCTCGGTCGAGGCGTTCAACATCCTGTTCTCCATCCAGTTCCTCGGCATGATCATCATCGGCGGGCTTGGGTCGGTGATGGGGTCGATGATGGGCGCGGCGTTCATGACCTTGCTGCCAGAGATCGTGCAGTGGTCCGCCGCCGCCCTTTCTGGCGGCGCGATCGACCGCGCGCTCGGCCTCGGGGCGGCGGTTAGCTACCTGCGCGAGATGACCATCGGTGCCGTGATCATCCTGTTCCTGATCTTCGAACCCGACGGGCTCGCGCACCGCTGGCGTCTGATCAAGGCATACTGGAAACTCTATCCATTCTCCCACTGAGGGGCGACGAAGACCCACCGGGAGGCAACGTCGAAGGAGGAAACGCGATGTCAATGCGAATCATTCTGCTGGCAGCCGCCGTGGCAACGCTGGGAAGTGCGGCACACGCGCAACAGCGCATCCCCGTCGGCCACCTGATGGACAACTCCGGCCCCACATCGGATGTCGGCGTGCCTTACGGCCAGGGGGTGGCGGATGCGCTCGCCTGGGTGAACCGCACCCGCAACGGTGTCGGCGGCCGGCAACTCGCTGTCTCCGGGTTCGATTACGGCTACCAGGCGCCGCGCGCGATCGCGCAGTACCAGGCCTGGGTGCAACGCGAACGCGTCGTTGCCATCCAGGGCTGGGGCACGGTGGATACGGAGGCGCTAATCACCTTCGTCACGCGCGACCGCATCCCTTACATCTCGGGGTCTTATTCCGCCGCGCTGACAGATCCGACGGGGCGCGCGCCACGCTCCGACAAGGCGGCTCCCTTCAACTTCTTCTACGGCCCCTCCTATTCGGACGCGCTGCGCGCGATGATCATGTGGGCGGCGGAGGAGTGGAAGGCGCGCGGTCGCCAGGACCGGCCGAAATACGTGCACATGGGCGCCAACCACCCCTACCCGAACTCGCCCAAGGCCGCCGGTGAGGCGCTCGCTGCCGAACTCGGCTTCGAGGTGCTGCCCGCGATCCAGTTCACCCTGACGCCTGGCGACTTCACCGCCCAGTGCCTCAGCCTGCGCAACTCCGGCGCCAACTATGCCTATCTCGGCAACACCGCAGGCTCCAACATCTCCGTCCTGCGTGCCTGTCAGACGGTGGGGGTGAACGTGCAGTTCCTCGGCAACGTGTGGGGCATGGACGAGAACGCGATGCGGGCCGCCGGCACGGCTGCAAACGGCGTTGTCTTTCCGCTGCGCACCGCCGTCGCCTGGGGTGGTGATGCGCCCGGCATGGCTACGCTGCGGGAGATCAGCCAGGGCGGTGCCACGCCGCAGACGGAGTATCGCCCTGTGCACTACCTCGCAGGCGTCTGTTCAGCGATGCTGATGGTGGAGGCAATGGAGTGGGCGCACGCCCATGGCGGCGAAGTCACCGGCGAGCGCATCCGCAACGGTTTCTACGCCCGGAAGGACTGGGTGCCGCGTGGCCTCGAGGGCGTGTGCAACCCTTCAACCTTCACCAACGAGGATCATCGCGGGCAGATGACCATCTCGCTCTACCGCGCGGTCGTTGCGGGTGACACCACCCAGGGCTCGGTGGCGGAGCTGATGCGCAACGGCACCATGCGGCTCGAGCGCGTCACCGACATCACGCTCGAGCGCCGCCAGGAATGGCTCGGATGGTGAGCGCACGGGGCGGGCGGGATAAGCCGTCCGCCCATCAGCCTCGAGGGATCGCGCGATGGATGGTTTGCTTGGAACGACCACGCAACGCTGGCCGGACACGCTTCCCGCCCTGCTCGAGGTGAACAACATCGAAGTCGTCTACAGCGATGTCATCCTCGTCCTGCGCGGCCTCTCGCTGAAGGTGGCGGAGGGCAAGATCGTCGCCCTCCTCGGCGCCAATGGCGCCGGCAAGTCGACGACGCTGAAGGCGATCTCGGGGCTGTTGCGAACGGAGGAGGGCGAGATCACACGCGGCGAGATCCGACTCGCGGGCGAGCGGATCGACGGCCTCGATCCAGACCGGATCGTGCGCAGGGGCGTCTTCCAGGTGATGGAGGGACGGCGCATCGTCGCCGACATGACGCCGCACGAGAATCTCCGTCTCGGCGCCTTCACCCGTTCGGATACCGAGGTGAAGGCGGACATCGAGCGCGTCTATACCTATTTTCCGCGCCTGAAGGAGCGCACCGGGCTTGCGGGCTACCTGTCGGGCGGCGAGCAGCAGATGCTGGCCATAGGGCGGGCGCTGATGGCTCGCCCCAGGCTCATCCTGATGGACGAACCCTCGATGGGGCTCTCTCCCCTACTCGTGAAGGAGGTGTTCGGCATCATCCGTCGTCTGAACGAGGAGCTCGGCATCAGCATCCTGCTCGTTGAGCAGAATGCGCGCATGGCCCTCTCCGTCGCCTCGTACGGGTACGTGATGGAGCAGGGCAAGATCGTGCTCGACGGTACGGCCGAGGAGCTCGCCGTCAACGAGGACGTGAAGGAGTTCTATCTCGGCGGTCACGGAACGGACCGCAAGCGGTTCAAGAACCTGAAGTCCTACAAGCGCCGCAAGCGTTGGCTGTGAGCGCGCGCGCTGAGCGGGGCGGCGATGGCTGAGCACTTCGACGCGCTGGAGACGCGTGACCCTGAGGAGCGCGAAAGAGCGCTGATGAGCGCGCTTGCCGCCCAGGTGGCGCATGCCAAGGCCAACACGGCGCACTACGCGCGGCTCCTCGCCGATGTCGATCCCGAGACGATGCGCTCGCGCACCGCACTCGCGCGCCTGCCGCTGACCCGAAAGTCGGAGCTGATCGCGCTGCAGGCGGAACGGCCGCCCTTCGGCGGCCTCGCCGCGCTGCCGCCTTCCGGGCTCAGGCGTCTCTTTGTCTCCCCAGGCCCGATCTACGACCCGGGGGGCGATACGGCAGACTATTTCCGCTTCGCCCGCGCTCTGTTCGCCTCTGGCATCCGGCGAGGCGTGATCGTACACAACACCTTCGCCTATCACTTCACCCCGGCCGGCTTCATGTTCGACGAGGCGGCGCGCGCTCTCGGCTGCCCCGTCATTCCCGCCGGGCCAGGCAACACCGAACTTCAGGCGCGCACCGTCGCGCACTTCCGCCCGGCGGCCTATGTCGGCACGCCCGACTTCCTGAAGACCATCCTCGAGAAGGCGGACGAGCTCGGCCTCGATGCGTCATCGCTCCGATGCGGGCACGTTACGGCCGGCCCCTTCCTCCCTTCGCTGCGCGCCTGGTATGCCGAGCGCGGCCTCGCCGTCCTGCAATCCTACGGCACGGCAGATCTCGGCCTCGTCGCCTACGAATCGGAAGCACGCGAGGGCCTCATTCTCGATGAGCACGTGATCGTGGAAATCGTCCGCCCCGGCACCGGCGACCCAGTCCCTGAAGGCGAGGTCGGCGAGGTGGTGGTGACGTTGCTCTCCGAGGCCTACCCGCTGATCCGTTTCGCGACCGGCGATCTCTCGGCCATCCTTCCCGGCCGTTCACCCTGCGGGCGCACCAACGCGCGCATCAGGGGCTGGCTTGGGCGGGCGGATCAGGCGACAAAGGTGAAGGGTCAGTTCGTCCGCCCCGAGCAGCTCGCCGAACTTGCACGGCGCTTCCCCGGCCTCGGTCGGCTGCGTCTCGTCGTCGAGCGAATGAACGAGGCGGATGCGATGACGCTGCATGCGGAGAGCCCCGCGCCCTCACCAGACCTCGAGGCGAAGCTGGCCGGAGCGCTGCAGGCCGTGATGAGGCTTCGCGGCAGCGTCGTCCTGCACCCGCCGGGCACCCTGCCGAACGATGGCAGGGTGATCGACGATCGCCGTCCTGCGCCCTAAATCATCGACCGAACGTCTGCGATGCGAACAGGCTGAATCCAGTGACGATCCTCAACGCCCCGGCCTTTCTTGAGTTCGACCACGGCGAGAACATCGCCGCTCTGCGCGACACGGTGCGTCGCTTCGCCGACGACCGTATCGCGCCAATCGCTTCAGAAATTGACCGCACCGACAGGTTCCCACGCCATCTCTGGCCCGAGATGGGTGGCTTGGGCCTGCACGGCATCACGGTGGAGGAGGAGTACGGTGGGGCGAACATGGGCTATCTCGCCCATTGTGTGGCGATGGAGGAAGTAAGCCGCGCCTCCGCCTCGGTTGGCCTCTCGTACGGTGCGCATTCCAATCTCTGCATCAACCAGATCCGCCTCAACGGAACTGACAGGCAGAAGCGTCGCTACCTACCCAAGCTCGTCTCGGGCGAGCATCTTGGGGCGCTTGCGATGAGTGAGCCAAACGCCGGCTCCGACGTCGTGTCGATGCGGCTACGCGCCGACAAGCGCGGCGACCGCTACATCCTCAACGGCACCAAGATGTGGATCACCAACGCGCACGAGGCCGACGTGCTGGTCGTTTACGCCAAGACCGACCCTGCGGCAGGCAAGGACGGCATCACGGCCTTCATCGTCGAGCGCGGCTTCAAGGGCTTCCGCCCGACACAGAAGCTCGACAAGCTCGGCATGCGCGGATCGCCCACAAGCGAAATCGTGTTCGAGGACTGCGAGGTTCCGGCGGAGAACGTGCTCGGCCGCGTGGGCGGCGGGGTGCGCGTGCTGATGGGCGGCCTCGATTACGAACGCGCCGTGCTCGCCGCCGGGCCTCTGGGAATCATGCAGGCCTGCCTCGACGTCGTTCTTCCTTACGTCCATCAGCGCGAACAGTTCGGCAAGCCGATCGGCGAGTTCCAGCTGATCCAGGCGAAGATCGCCGACATGTACACGACGTTCAGCGCGGCGCGCGCCTATGTCTACGCTGTCGCCCAGGCCTGCGACCGCGGCCGGGTGAGCCGCAAGGACGCCGCCGGCGCGATCCTGTTCGCTGCCGAGGCAGCCACTCGGATGGCGCTCGATGCGATCCAGATCCTCGGCGGCAACGGCTACATCAACGACTATCCGACCGGGCGATTGCTGCGCGACGCCAAGCTTTACGAGATCGGCGCCGGCACCTCAGAGATCCGGCGCATGCTGATCGGGCGCGAGTTGTTCCGCGAGTCGGCGTGACACGACTTCTGTCCTCCATTACAACGCACGACGAGGCGTTCCGCGCCAACGCGGCGCACAACCGCGCGCTCGTCGAGACGTTGCGCGAGCGGTTTGCGACAGTGGCGCAAGGCGGGCCGGCAGCGGCACGCGAGCGGCATCGCGCGCGCGGCAAGCTTCTCGTGCGCGAGCGCATCGAACGCCTACTCGATCCGGGCAGCGCCTTTCTCGAACTCTCGCCGCTCGCAGCCTGGGGCCTCTATGGCGGGGAGATTTACAGCGCCGGCATCGTCACTGGCATCGGGCGCGTGGCGGGGCGCGAATGCATGATCGTTGCCAACGACGCGACCGTGCAGGGCGGAACCTATTTCCCGCTCACCGTGAAGAAGCACCTGCGGGCGCAGGAGATCGCCGAAGCGAACCGCCTGCCCTGCCTCTATCTCGTCGATTCGGGTGGAGCGCACCTGCCGCACCAGGACGAGCTCTTTCCGGACCGCGATCATTTCGGCCGCATCTTCTACAATCAGGCGCGCCTCTCAGCCCTCGGCATCCCGCAACTCGCCGTGGTGATGGGCTCCTGCACCGCGGGGGGCGCCTACGTGCCGGCGATGAGCGACGAGAGCATCATCGTCAAGGACCGGGGCACGATCTTCCTCGGCGGCCCACCGCTGGTGAAGGCTGCTACGGGCGAGGTGGTGACAGCGGAGGAGCTGGGAGGGGCGGACGTGCACACGCGGCTTTCCGGGGTGGCGGATCATCTTGCGGAGAACGACGTCCATGCCCTCGCTCTGGCCCGCCGCCTCGTCTCTCGCTTGGGCGGGCGAAAGGCGGTGAGCCTCGATCTGCGCGACCCCTCCCCGCCGGCATACGATCCTGAGGACATCCTCGGCATCATCCCGCCTGATGTGCGCACCCCCTATGAGGTGCGCGAGGTGATCGCGCGCCTCGTCGATGCCTCGGAGTTTGACGAGTTCAAGGCGCGCTACGGCACAACCATCGTCTGCGGGTTCGCGTGCATCTGGGGCTATCCCGTGGGCATCATCGCCAACAATGGCATTCTTTTCTCGGAGTCTGCGCTGAAAGCGGCGCACTTCGTCGAGCTCTGCAGCCAGCGCTGTATCCCGCTTGTGTTCCTGCAGAACGTCGCTGGCTTCATGGTCGGCAAGAGCTACGAGAACCGTGGCATCGCCAAGGACGGAGCAAAGCTCGTCACCGCGGTTGCCACCACCGCGGTGCCGAAGTTCACGGTGCTCATCGGCGGTTCGTTCGGCGCCGGCAACTACGCCATGTGCGGCCGGGCCTACTCTCCTCGCTTCCTGTTCACCTGGCCGAACAGCCGGATTTCGGTGATGGGCGGCGAACAGGCGGCAACCGTGCTCGCCACCATCCGCCGCGACAACCTCGCCAGACAAGGCATCGACTGGCCGGCCGAGGAGGAGGAGGCGTTCAAGGCACCGATCCGCGAGAAGTATGAGCGCGAAGGAGATCCCTACTACGCGACCGCACGGCTGTGGGATGACGGCATCATCGAACCACCGCGCACACGCGAGGTGCTCGCACTCGCCCTCTCCGCCGCGCTGAACGCGCCGATTGAAGCCACACGCTTCGGCGTCTTCCGCATGTGAGGCGCGATGTTCCGCTCCCTGCTCATCGCGAACCGGGGCGAGATCGCGGTTCGGATCATGCGCACCGCAAAGCGCATGGGGCTGCGCTGCATCGCCGTCTATTCGGAGGCCGATCGCGAGTCGCTCCATGTCGCGACGGCCGATGAGGCGCATCCGATCGGGCCTGCGCCAGCCGCGGAGAGCTACCTGCGGATCGATTGCGTTCTCGATGCCGCGCGACGGGCGGGCGCTGAGGCGATCCACCCTGGCTACGGGTTTCTTGCCGAGAACTCTGGCTTCGCCGAGGCCTGCGCGTCTGCTGGCATCATCTTCGTCGGACCCACCGCTGAGGCGATCCGGCTTATGGGTGACAAGGCACGCGCGAAGGCGCTGATGCGGAAGGCGGGCGTGCCCGTCGTGCCGGGCTACGACGGCGAGGATCAGTCGCAGCCGAGGCTGGCCGAGGAAGCCGAGCGCATCGGCTTTCCCGTGCTGATCAAGGCGGCGGCGGGTGGTGGCGGGCGAGGCATGCACATCGTGGAGCGCGCGGAGGATTTGGCCGAGGCTCTCGCCGCGGCACGACGCATCGCGCGCTCGGCCTTCGGCAGCGATCGCGTGCTGCTCGAACGGTATCTCGCCCGGCCTCGGCATATCGAAGTGCAGGTGCTTGCCGACTCGCACGGCACCATCATCGACCTCGGCACGCGTGATTGTTCGGTGCAGCGGCGCTATCAGAAGATCATCGAGGAAGCCCCTGCTCCCGCCCTGCCGGAAACCCTTCAGCGCGCGATCGCCGAAGCCGCCCTCGTGGCCGCACGCGCCGTCGCCTACCGAAATGCCGGCACGGTCGAGTTCATTGCCGAAGGCGAGGCGTTCTTCTTCATGGAGATGAATACCCGCCTGCAGGTCGAACATCCCGCGACCGAGATGATCTCGGGGCTTGATCTCGTCGAGTGGCAGCTCCGCATCGCCGCCGGCGAGGCCCTGCCCTTCGCCGCCTGCCCGCGGCTTTCCGGCCACGCGATCGAAGCACGCCTCTGCGCCGAGGACCCTGCGGCCGATTGGCGCCCGGCGACGGGGCGGATCGTTCGCCTTGCGTTTCCTGAGCATGAGGGGGTGCGTATCGACAGTGGCGTGCGCGAGGGCGACACCGTCACCCCGTTCTACGACTCGCTGCTCGCGAAGATCATCGCGCACGGTCCTGATCGGGCGACCGCGCTTCGCCGGCTTGTCGGCGCGCTCGAAGCGACGGTTGTCGACGGGGTAGCAACCAATCTCGCCCTGCTCAGGCGCATCCTTGCGCACGATGCCTTCCGGCGCGCCGACCTTTCGACCCACGTCCTCGCTGAGCACGCCGAGGATTTGCTCGCGCCCCCGCGCCCAGCGCCCGATCGCGTGCTGATCGCCGCTGCCGCTGCCCTCCTCCTCGATGAGACCGACCGTGCCGAACGCGCCGCCCGCGCCTCCGCCGACCCGCATTCGCCCTGGGTTGCTCTGCGCGGCTGGCGCCTGCACGGCACGGCTGTGTCGGAGACCCGTTTCGACCAGGATGGCCACCTGCGGGCGGTGCGCGCCGAATGGCACGACGGTTTCTGGCGGCTGCATGTGTGCGACGGAAGCGGCGCTGACAGCACGGTCGTGCTACGCGCCAGGCGCGGGGCAGAACACGACCTGCTGCGCCTCGAGATCGCCGGCGTGGTCGCCCGGGCGCGGGTCCGTCGTTACGGTGACGAGATCGTTGTGACGCTCGCCGACGGCACCACCGGAACGGTCAAACTCCGCCACCCTCTCGGCGGAACAGGAGGGGCGGCCGCTGCAGCCGGCTCCGTCACGGCACCGATCCCGGGCCGGGTCGTGCGCGTCCTGGTCTCGCCCGGCCAGGCGGTGGCGCGGGGCGAAACCCTCCTCGTGCTCGAGGCGATGAAGACCGAACTCCGCCTCGTCGCGCCCTGCGACGGCGTGGTGCAGCGGCTGGACGCCGCGGTGGGCGACCTCGTGACGGAAGGGACGGAACTCGCCTTCGTCAGCGCCGACAGCGCCGCGTGATCCGCTTCGGTCCCGCTCAGTGCACGGAGACGATGCGGAACACCAGGCTCTCGCCGTTCGACTCCCGCACCGTCACGTATTCACCGGGCCGGAACACGTGGCCCTCGAGGCGATAGAGGGGCTCGTCATCCGCCTCGCCCGGTTCGTAGGAAAAGGCCCAGCCATGCCGGCTGTGGATCAACTCGCCCACCTTGTCCGGCTCGTTCTTCCAGAAGCGGCGTACCGTGCACTCGCGCCGATGCTGGCGCCAGATCTCCACGTCGAGATGCCCATCGGGGGTTAACGGTACGCGCAGTTCGTAGCCGCGTTCGTTCGACCCCTCCGGAAAGCCAGGATTGCGCGCGAGCAGCATGCGCACGGTATAGAGGCGGGACATGGCGGGCTCCTCCCTGTTGCTTGCCGCCGTAAGCGAAAGCCAGTCAAGGTCGCAGGGGTCAGATCGCCACCCGCACACCGAGTTCGACCACGCGGTCGGAGGGAATGCGGAAGAACTCAGTCGCCGGCACGGCGTTGCGCGCCATCACCAGGAACAGCCAATGCCGCCAGAGCGGCATCTTCGGAATTTGTGCCGGCACCACCGTCTCGCGGCCGAGGAAGAAGCTCACTTGCATCGCGTCGAAGTGCTCGCCGAAGGGCCTGAGCTCGGCAAGCGCGCGCGGGATGTTCGGCTGCTCCATGAAGCCGTAGTGCAAGACGATGCGGAGGATCCCCGGTGCGAGCTCCGTCACCTCAGCCCGTCTTTGCGCCGGCATAATCGGCACGTCCTCGGTGACGACGGTGATGAACAGCACGCGCTCGTGCAGCACCCGGTTGTGCTTGAGGTTGTGCAGGAGTGCGTTCGGCACGTAGTCCGGGTTGCCGGTCATGAAGGCGGCGATGCCGGGAACGCGGATGATGTGTCGGCTCTCGGGCAGGCGCGCGAGGAAGGATGCAAGCGGAAGGCTGTCGGTGCGCCAGCGCTCGAACATCAGATCGCGCCCCCTCCTCCACGATGTCATCAGCGCAAAGAGGGCAAGGCCAAGGAGCAGCGGGAACCAGGCTCCGTCGGGGATCTTCAGCAGAGTGGAGGCGAGGAAGCAGAGGTCGACGACCAGGAACAGGCCGAACGCTGCGGCGACCAGCGGCGGAGGCCAGCCCCAGAGACGGAGTGCCACCGCGGTGCCGAGCAGCGTGCCGCAAACGAAGGTCCCCGTCACCGCCAGCCCGTAGGCGGCGGCAAGACGATCCGCCGAGCGGAAGAAAAGCACGAGCAGCACCACCGCGACGAACAACGCGGCGTTCACCTGCGGCATGTAGATCTGCCCGCGCTCATCCGATGACGTGTGACGCACGGTGAGCCGCGGCGAGAAGCCGAGCAGCATGGTCTGGCGCGCGATCGAGAACGCTCCCGAGATCACCGCCTGGCTCGCGATGATGGTGGCGGCGGTGGCGAGAAAGACGAGGGGCAGACGAAGCCACTCTGGAGCAAGCAGGTAGAAGGGATTGGCAATCGCTACCGGGTCGTCGAGCAGAAGCGCGCCCTGGCCGAAGTAGTTGAGCAGGAGGGCGGGCAGCACGACGAGGAGCCAGGCGAGGCGGATCGGGCGTCGGCCGAAATGCCCCATGTCGGCGAACAGCGCCTCCGCCCCCGTCACCGCCAGCACCACCGCACCCAGCACGGCGAAGGCGGCGAAGCCGTGCTCCCAGGCGAAGCGGGCAGCGTGATGCGGGCTGAGGGCGAACAGGATGTCGGGGCGCACCGCGATCTCGATCGCGCCCAGGGTGCCGATGGTGGCGAACCAGATGAGCGTGATCGGCCCGAACACCGCCCCCACCTGGCCGGTGCCGCGCCGTTGGATGGCGAACAACGCGGCGAGCACGACCAGAGCGAGCGGCACCACCGCCTGTTCGAGGGCCTCGTTCACCACAGCGAGGCCCTCGATCGCGGACAGCACGGAGATCGCCGGGGTGATCGTGCACTCGCCGAAGAACAGGCTGGCCCCGAAAATGCCGGCAAGCGCCGCCCAGCGCCTGAGCCTGCCCTCGGGCAGGGCGCGCTGCGCGAGCGCCATCAGCGCGAGGATGCCGCCCTCGCCGCGGTTGTCCGCGCGCAACAGGACGAGGACGTATTTCGCGGTCACCACCAGGATCAGCGCCCAGGTGATCAAGCTCAGCACGCCGAGGATGTCGCCCGGCACCGCCTCCACGCCCGAGGTCTGGGTCAGTGCAGCGCGCAGGGCATAGAGGGGGCTCGTCCCGATGTCGCCGAACACCACGCCGAGCGCGGCAAGGGCGAGGGCGAGAAGCGGAGAGCCCGAACCGGTCGTGGCGACGGCCGGCAGGGCCGTGCTTTGTGCTGGCGCGTTCACGCCGCGGCCCTATACACCCGAAGCCCCCCCGGGAGGAAAGCCTTCGCCGCGGAGGGCAGACTTGCGCGCGTGGTGAGGGCCTCGATCCCGCGCCGGCGCGAGGGGTGCTAAAAGCACGCCGCATCACCCCAGGGACGGAGAGCATGAGCCTCGGACTGCGTGAAGCCCGCCGAGCGGAGAAGCGCCGACGTCGCCAACGCAACCTGCTGATCCTGCTCATCCTCGGCGCCCTGATCGTCCTCGGCGCGCTCGCCTACGAGACCGGCAGCCGGCTCGCGCAGCTGGAGACGGACGCGCTGCGTGCTGAGATCGCGACACTTCGCCGCACCATCGCGGAGCTCGAGCAGGCACGTGCCGGGACCGAGGCGCGCCTGCGCGAGACAGAGGCGCGGCTTGCCGAGCGCGACGCAGCCTACGCGCGCGACGTTCCCTCAGGCGCCGGGCGTGAGCTCTATGCCCTGGTTCAGCAGAGGCTCGACGAAGGGCTCACCTCGGACCGTCTCGCCCTCGTGCTGCGCAACGCCACCGACGGCACGCGCTGCGAGCCGGAGATCGAGACCCGTCGCTTCCTGCTCGCCACCCCGCTCGCACGCGGTGGCGTCAATGCGGTGACCATGGGCGGGGGGATCGTGATCACCGGCGAAGGCGTTTCGGCCCGCGCGCCGGACGGATCACCGCACGCCTGGTTCGACCCCGCCCAGCCGGTGACGATCGCCGCCGTTCAGCCAGGTGGCGCGCGCACCGAGGCGCAGGGCGTGTTACCGCTCACGTTTTCGGTGGTGCGCGGCGCAACCGAGCATCGCTTCCTGGTTTCGGCGAGCGAGCTTCGGGGCTTTGTGCAGGTTGCGGCGGAGCGTTGCGCCTACCCGTGAGGTCGGTGCCGTGCGGCGCATCCCGCCGCTGCCTGCGCCGACCCTGCCGTGTCGCACCACCCTCGGGCGCCCGGGCTCACCGGAGAGTATTACCAGTTTAGCGACGACACCTGCGCACCACCCTCGGGTGCTTGGCCTCACTCCTTGTTCTCGCCGGCCATCTGCTGGTTGCGCCTCCGGATCGCCGCGCCAAGGATGTCGCCGAGCGAAGCACCCGAGTCGGCGGAGCCGAACTCCGCCATCGCCTGCTTCTCCTCCTCGACCTCCTTGGCCTTGATGGAGAGCTGCACCCGCCGCGCGGCGCGTTCGATGGCGACGACCTTGGCGTCCACCTTGTCGCCGACGCCGAAGCGATCGGGACGCTGGTCCTGGCGATCCTTGGCGAGGTCGGCCTTGCGGATAAAGCCTGTCACCGCGTCGTCGATCTTCACCTCGATGCCGTTCGACTGCACAGCGCTCACCACGCAGGTGACCACCTGCCCCTTCTGCAGGCGATCGAGCACGGCGGCGGCGGGGTCGTTGGTCAGCTGCTTGATGCCAAGGCTGATGCGCTCCTTCTCGACGTCTACGTCCAGCACCTTGGCCTCGACCACGTCGCCCTTGCCGTAGCGCTGGATCGCGACTTCCCCCGGCACGTCCCAGGCGAGATCAGAGAGGTGCACCATGCCGTCGATGTCGCCCTCAAGCCCGATGAAAAGTCCGAATTCGGTGATGTTCTTCACCTCACCCTTCACCGTCGAGCCCACGGGGTGCTTCTCGAGGAACTCCTCCCACGGGTTGCGCAGGCACTGCTTCAGCCCGAGCGAGATGCGGCGCTTGGCGGCATCGACGTCGAGGATCATCACCTCCACTTCCTGCGAGGTGGAGACGATCTTGCCCGGGTGCACGTTCTTCTTCGTCCAGGACATCTCGGAGACGTGCACCAGGCCCTCGACCCCGGGTTCGAGTTCGACGAAGGCGCCATAGTCGGTAATGTTGGTCACCCGGCCGGTGAACTTCGCCCCCACAGGGTATTTCACGGCGACCCCGTCCCACGGGTCGGCCATCAGCTGCTTCATGCCGAGGCTGATGCGCTGGGTCTCCGGGTTGAAGCGGATCACCTGCACCTTGACGGTTTGGCCGACCTGCAGCGCCTCGGAGGGGTGGTTGATGCGGCGCCAGGCGATGTCTGTGACGTGAAGGAGACCATCCACGCCGCCCAAGTCGACGAAGGCACCGTAGTCCGTGATGTTCTTCACCACGCCCTCGAGCACCTGGCCTTCCTTCAGCCCCTGCACGAGTTCAGCGCGCTGTTCGGCGCGGGTTTCCTCAAGGACCGCCCGGCGCGAGACGACGATGTTTCCGCGCGCGCGATCCATCTTCAGGATCATGAAGGGCTGCGGCGTGCCCATCAGGGGACCCACGTCGCGCACGGGGCGGATGTCGACCTGGCTTCCGGGCAGGAAGGCGACCGCGCCGCCAAGGTCGACCGTGAAGCCGCCCTTGACGCGGCCGAAGATCACGCCGGTCACACGCTGCTGGGTCTGGTAGGCCTTCTCCAGCGTGGTCCAGGCCTCCTCGCGGCGCGCCTTCTCGCGCGAGAGGATGATCGCGCCGTCGCGATCTTCGTAGCGCTCCACATAGACGTCGATGAGGTCGCCCGGCTTCACTTCAGGCTTCTGGCCAGGGGCGGCGAACTCCTTCAGCGGCACGCGGCCCTCGGACTTCAGCCCGACATCGACGACGACCGTGTCGCCGTCGATCCGCACCACCCGGCCGGTGATGACGCTGCCGTCGAAGCCCGTGTCGGTGCCGAGTGTGGCGTCGAGCAGGGCGGCGAAATCCTCGGTCTCGGCCGAAGCGGTGGCGGTACGGGCCATGCGGTGTCTGAGGTCCTTCGGTTCGGGGTCGCCTGTGCGACCGTGGTTTGCGCCCCCGCCCCACGAGGGGCAGGCACGACATCCCGGCCAAGCGAAGCGAGAGCCGGGCAAAGGTTGACTAATCCGGGTCGTCGATCAACGCCCAATGGCGGGCGCCCGCGGGCTGCCCGCCATAGCCCGACGCTCATGCCAGTGCGCCCCTTCGAAGTCAAGCGCGGGCGAACTTCTCGCGCACGATGTCCAGGGCGCGGGCGAAAGCGGCGTCTGGGTCGAGATCGGTGGTGTCGAGCACGATCGCGTCGTCGGCGGGGCGCAGCGGCGCGACGTCGCGGCTCGCATCGCGCGCATCGCGGGCGCGAAGGTCGGCGAGCACGGTCTCGAACGACGCCGCGACACCTCTGCCCTCCAGTTCGCGCCAGCGCCGGCGCGCCCTCTCCTCGTCCGAGGCGGTGACGAACAGCTTCAGGTCAGCGTCTGGGAAGACCACGGTGCCGATGTCGCGCCCATCCAGCACGGCGCCGCGGGGATCGGCGAAACAACGCTGGAAGGCGAGCAGGCGTGCCCGCACGGCCGGGATCGCGGCGACGAGCGAGGCGGCGCGATCGACCTCGGCCGCGCGCAGGTTGAGGCGGGCAAGGTCGGCCGGTGTCAGCGCTTCCGCCTCCCGCACTGCCGCGGCCGGATCGGCCGGGTCGCCACCGGCGTCCAGCACGCGTCGGCCCACTGCACGGTAGAGCAGGCCCGTGTCGAGATGAGGAAGGTCGAGGGCGGCGGCGAGCCGTCGGGCCAAAGTGCCCTTGCCGGCGGCCGCAGGCCCGTCGATCGCGATCACCGGACCCCCGCGCCGACCATCCCCTTTCATGCCGGAGAGATGGAAGCGCCGAGCGAGCGCAACAGGTCGGCAAAGCCGGGGAAGGAGGTGTCGATGAAGGATCCGTCGTCGATCTCCACCGGCTCCGCGGTCACCTGGCCGAGCACGAGGAAACTCATGGCGATGCGATGGTCCATCCGGGAGGCGATCCTCGCCCCTCCGACCGGCGGGTGGCCCCGGCCGCGCACAATCAGATCATCGCCCTCGATCGCGACCTCAGCGCCGCACGCGGAAAGCCCCTCGGCGATGGCGGCGAGCCGGTCGGATTCCTTCACCCGCAACTCAGCCAGGCCCCGCATGCGGGTCTCTCCCTCTGCGCAGGCAGCCGCGATCGCGAGAATCGGATACTCGTCGATCATGGTCGGCGCACGCTCAGGCGGCACATCGACCCCGCGCAAGGGCGAGGAGGAGACGGTGAGGTCGGCCACCCTCTCGCCCGCCTCCTCGCGGTCGTTCACGATCTGGATGTCGGCCCCCATGTCGCGCAGCGTCTGGTACAGCCCCGCACGAAGGGGGTTCATCCCGACCCCCTCCAGCGTCACCGCGGAGCCCGGAACCAGAAGGGCAGCAACGGCGGGGAAGGCGGCCGAAGATGGATCGGCCGGCACGAGCACGGGACGGGCCGCAAGCTCGGGCTGGCCGAGGAGGCGGATCTCCCTCCCTCCGCCCGGCAGCTTGGCGACCGAGACCTCGGCCCCGAAGCCCCTGAGCATGGTCTCGGTATGGTCACGCGTGGGCTGGGGTTCGACCACGCGCGTCTCGCCCCGCGCGCAGAGGCCAGCGAGCAGGATGGCCGACTTCACCTGGGCGGAGGCGACGGGCAGAGTGTAGTCGATCGGGCTCGGGTCGGCCGCACCCCGCACCGCCATCGGCAAGCGCCCACTGGAGCGCGTGTGGAAAGCGGCACCGCACAGAGCAAGGGGCTCGATCACCCGCCGCATGGGGCGGCGGCGCAGGCTCGCATCCCCCGTCATCACGGCGAACAGGTCGTGCCCCGCCAGGATGCCGGCGATCAGCCGCGCCGCAGTGCCGGAGTTGCCGAGATCGAGCACATCCTCCGGTTCGGCGAGCCCGCCCACGCCGCGCCCGAACACCGACCACGCGCCCTCGCCGTGCCGCACCACCTCCGCCCCAAGCGCCCGCATGGCCGCCGCCGTGCGGCGCACGTCCTCGCCCTCCAGAAGACCTTCAATGCGCGTTTCGCCCACCGCAAGCGCGCCGATCATCAGCGCGCGGTGGCTGATCGACTTGTCGCCCGGCACCCACGCCACCCCCGAGAGGGGCCTTGCCGGGCGGGTGGCGCGAAGCGGGGAGGGAGGCTGCGGCGTGTCTGTCATCGTTTGGTCGGGCTTGCGGGAGAGGCGCAGCCACTAGCACGGCACGCGGGGTTTGACAGGGCGGAGGCTTTGCGGGAGAAGCCCGCCTCTCTCGCGAACGAAGCGGGGACCCATGGTCAAGCCCGAACTTGGATCGAAGCGGATCTGTGTCGCCTGCGGGGCGAAGTTCTACGACCTCCGCCGCACCCCGGTGATCTGCCCGAAATGCGGCACCGAACAACCCGCCGAACAGCCCAAGCTCCGGCGCGGCGGCGGCGCGGCCGATGACAAGGCGAAGCTGAAGCGGGCTGCCGTCGTCGAGCCGGTGCTGGAGGATGCCGACCTCGAGGTTGCGGTCGAGGACGCTGACGACGCGGTGCTCGAGGACGCCGAAGACCTGGAGGGCGAGGAGGATCTCGGCGCCGAGATCGAGGTCGAGCCCGGGGCGGAAGACGAGGAGCGCTGAGCACCTCCGCCCCGCCGCCCCGGCGGGGCTCGGGCACCGCCGCTCCGCGCCGGCCTCCGCCCCCATTCGCTGCAGCGTAGGAGCCGCCCATGTTCATCGCCACCAACCGTTTCCGCGTCATCCCCACCGAGACGGACGCCTTCGAACGCGCCTGGCTGACGCGCGAGAGCCACCTCAAAAGCGTGCCAGGCTTTCTCGTTTTTCATCTGCTGCGCGGACCTGCGGCAGAGGATCACGTGCTCTACGCCTCGTTTTCGGTGTGGGAGAGCCGCGCGGCCTTCGAGGCCTGGACCCGCTCCGAGGCCTTTCGCCGCGCCCATGCCGGGGCGGGGCAGACGAAACCGACCACGCTCGGGCCCCCGCAGTTCGAGGGTTTCGAGGTGCTGCAGACCATCCGTGCGCGCGAGGACGCGCCTCTCGCCTGACACGCCCGGCCCCGGGGCGGGGGCTCAGGCAGCGGCGACGAGGTCGACTTCGATCGCGCAGCGCGGATCAGCAAGGCCAACGACGATCACCTGGGTCGAGGCGGGCGGGCTGCGCTCGGCGAGCCAGGAGTCACGCGCCGCCTGCCACGGCACACGGGCCTCGCGTGTGGTGAGGTAGGTCGTGAGCTTGACGATGTTCCTCTCGTCCATGCCGGCATGCGCGAGGGCGGCGCGCAGATGGGCGATGACGAGGGCAGCCTGATCGGCAAAGGTATCGGGAACCGACCCGTCTGCCGCCACGGGCAACTGGCCGGAGACAAAGAGCCAACGCGTCGCCCCCGCCACCTCCGCCACCATGGAGTAGTGCGCGGCAGGCGGCGGCAAGGCGGGCGGATCGGCGAAGCGGATCGTCGCGGTCATTCCTCCTCCAGGTCGTTTCGGATGCGCAGTCGAATCACCCCTCTCGCCAGGCTGGGCGGAATGGGTCTGCCCTTGCGCAGCACCTCGATGCGCCCGAGTTCGGCGAGCCGGAAGGCCTCGCGCCGGACGGGGTGCATCAGCACGCGCCACACGCGCTCGTCTGGGCCTGCGAGGGCGCGCGCGACCTCGGAGGGGCAGATGGACTTGGCCGGGCCCCGCTCCGCGCAGAGACGGAGGATGGTCTCAGCGATCGCGGCCGGATCGACGGCGGGGCCGGTCATGCCTCGAGATCGAGCACGGGCTGGTCGATGGGCTGGTCGATGGCCGGACGGCGCGGGCGGCGCGAACCCACCTGTTTCAGCCCCGACCGGCGCGACCCGTGGCGGGCCTGGATCGCCGCCGCTGCGGCACGGTAGCCAGCGCCGCGACGCACGCCCCACAGACGCTCGCGCGCGATCGCGGCGAGAGCGTGTGCATCGCCGATCGGGGCAGGATAGCCGCGCACGCCGAACTCCCAGGGACGGTGGATGGCGGGCGACGGCAGATGGGCGAGTTCCGGCACCCAGCGGCGGATGAACCGCCCCTCAGGGTCCTGGTCCTCGCTCTGCTTGAGCGGCGAGTACATGCGGATCGTGTTCACCCCCGTCGTGCCCGACTGCATCTGCACCTGGCTCCAATGGATGCCCGGCTCATAGTCGGCGAACAGGCGCGCGAGATGCAGCCCTACGGCGCGCCAATCGAGCCAGAGATGCATGGTGGCGACCGACACCAGCATCGCCCGGGCGCGGAAGTTCAGCCAGCCCGTCTCGATCAGGCAGCGCATGCAGGCATCGAGAAAGGGCCAGCCCGTCTCGCCCTTCGCCCAACGGTCGAACCGTTCCGTCCCCGCACCCTCTGTGCGCAGGCCTTCGTAGGCCGGGTGGAGGGCGCGGTGCTCAAGGTCCGGCTCCGTCTCCAACTTCTGGATGAAATGCGAGTGCCAGGCGAGGCGGGTGAGGAAACTGTCGATCCCCTCGCGCAACGGTGCGGGTGCGGTGTGGCGCGCCGCCTGCGCCGCCTGCCAGGCCTCGCGGATGGAGAGGGCCCCAGTGGCGAAGTGCTGCGACAGGCGCGAACAAGCCTCCCACCCAGAGAGGGGGGAGGACATGGCGCGGCGATAGGTCGTCGCCCTCCCCGCGAGGAAGGACGCAAGCAGGGCTAAAGCGGCGCGGCGCCCGCCGCGGGCCAGGCCCGGGCAGGGGTCGGGGGCGAGGCCGAGATCGCGTTCATCCGGAATTCGGCCGGCCTCGATGCCAAGCGGGGCGAGCGTGCGCGGCGGCGGCACGGTCGGGGCGCGCACGAAGGCCTCAAACCGCTTCGCCCAGCCATCGCGCGAAGGAAGCGCACGGATCGCGCCGTTCTGGCGAGGCTCGGCGAAGGGGATGCTCTGCGCGCGGGCCCAGGCCCGCACGCGGCGGTCGCGCGCGAACCCAAAGCCTCCGGTCGTTTCCTGATGCGCCCACAGGTCCGCGATGCCGAAGCGGGTCCGGATCCCCTCCAGCACCTCAACCGCGTCGCCAACCCGCACCACGAGCGGTTGGCCAAGGGCGGCGAGATCGGCGCGAAGTTCGGCTGCAGCTTCGGCGACAACGCGGTACTGCCGCGCCGAAGCGTCCTGTTGCCGCCAAAGTTCGGGCTCGACGATCCAGAGCGGCAAAACGGGGCCGCGCGCGGCGGCCTGCGCGAGAGGCGCATGGTCGGCAAGCCGCAAATCGCGCTTGAACCAGACGACGTGCAAAGGCCCGATCGACATACCGAGTAAGCTGGGCTGCCGAGCGCGTCGGTCCAGCCTCGCCGAGGCTCATGCGGGCGAGGCCGCGACGGCGGCGGGCTCTCCGCCCAACACCTCGTCCGGGGGTCCATCGGCAACGATTCGCCCCGCCTCGAGCCGGATCACCCGCGTGCACCAGCGCCGGATCAGGCCCTTGTCGTGGCTCGCAAAGACGAGGATCTCGGCTTCGCTGACCAGCTTCTCGAGCCGGGCATTCGCGCGGGCGAAGAATGTCTCGTCGCCGGCCGCGATCCACTCGTCCATCAACAGGATGTCGGGCGCG
>CALBEG010000166.1 GCA_937927455.1 uncultured Elioraea sp.
GCGACGATCAAGCGACGCTTGGTCGGCGCATGCCGGTCGATCATCCGGTAGTAGATGTCGTGGCTCAACGCATTGGCCAGCGCAAGCAGAAGCCCGTCGGCGGTGGAGAGTGCTGCGGCCAGACCGCCCGCAGCAACCAGACCCGCGATCACATAGGGCAGGCCAGCAATCTCCGGTGTAGCGAGAACGACCACATCCGGGTGGATGCGGAATTCGTTCCACTGCAGGATGCCGTCGCGATTGACGTCGACAATGTTCACCCAGTTCACACCGTAGGGCGACATCAGCTGCCAGTTCTTCAGCCACTGCGGCAGCTGGTCGATGCGTTGGCCGATCACGTTCGAGTAGATCTCGAGCTTGGCGAAGGCCGCGTAGGCAGGGGCGGTGAAGTAGAGCAGGAAGATGAAGAATAGCGACCAGGCCACGCTCTGGCGCGCTTCGCGCACGGAGGGCGTGGTGAAATAGCGCATCAGGATGTGCGGCAGAGAGGCGGTTCCGACCATTAGGCAGAAGATGAGGGCGAAGAAGTTGATCGCCCGGTTCAGATCGAACTGCCCCTGAAGGTTGACGAAGGGTGCGGTGTGGAAAGCGACCACACCAGGCGGCGGAACCATTCCCGCAGCCCGGAATGACGCCTCAAGCGCTTCGATCTTCTCAAGGGCCGTGCCGTACATGATCTGCGGGATGGGCACGCCGGTCACCTTGGTCGACATCAGGATGGCTGGGATCAGGTAGGCGATGATGAGGACGATATACTGGGCGACCTGCGTCCAGGTGACCGCGCGCATGCCGCCCATCATCGAACAGACGAGGATCCCGGCGAGCCCCACGAACACCGCCACTGTGAAGGAGACGTCGAGAAAGCGTTGGGTGATGATGCCCACCCCGACGATCTGCGCCACCACGTAGACGAAAGAGGCCGTGATCAGGATCGCAACGCCGATCAGGCGTGCGACGTTGCCGCCGTAGCGTACACCGAGGAAGTCGGGCACAGTGTATTGACCGAACTTGCGCAGGAACGGCGCGATCAGCACCGCGACCAGCATGTAGCCGCCAGTCCAGCCGAGGATGAAGGCAAGCCCGCCATAGCCGAGCGCATAGAGGCTTCCCGCCATGCCGATGAAGGAGGCGGCCGACATCCAGTCCGACCCCGTCGCCATGCCGTTGTAAATGGCGGGTACACGCCGGCCGGCAACGTAATACTCGCTCACCTGCATCGTGCGGCTGAGGATGCCGATGTAGGCATAGACGCCGATGGTCAGGGCGACGAACAGGTAGCCGATGATGCGATCGGGTATGCCGATCTGCTCAAGGCCTGCAAGGATGAGCACGAAAACGGCGAACCCGCCGACATAGCCGCTGTAGATTTTGTTCAGTTGGCGGAGGAAGGCGTCCTGCTGCTGGGCCATGGTGGTTTCCTCACTCCTCCGCGACGTCGAACTCTTCGTCGATCGCGTTCTGGGCGCGGGCGAACCAGAACAGGGCGACCACGAAGATGATCAGGCTACCCTGGGCCGCCATGTAGAAGCCGAGCGGAAAACCCAGGATGTGAATCGGGTTCAAGGACGGGGCGAAAAGATGAACGAGGAAGCTCGCGAAGAACCAGAGGCTGAGGGTGATCCACATCAGGCGCACAGTTTTCCCCCAGTAGGCTTCCGCCTTCCGGGGATCAATCTCCACCGGTGGTGGCGCCTTCGTGGGTGGTGCTTCGTCAGGTACCAAAGCCATGCGTTCTCTCCCCGTTCGCGCGCCTGCTAGCGCTCTGTGCGACCGCTCTGACCTGTCCGTCCCCTGGCGAGGCCATCCAGCGCAATCGCTCGCGACTCTGTTACCACGCTGTTCCGTGGTATGCAAAGACAGACGCGTCGCATCGAAGGGAAAACGTGACGTTCCTCTCGCGTTTCGGTCGGTTGATGTGGCGAGGACGGTCGGCCTCGCCGGCGGAGCTTGCCGTTTTCGTCGCGCGCTGGGGCGCCTTCGTGGCGCAGAAGACGGTGCTCGACTATTGTGCGGTGAAGCTCGGTCTGAACTGGGAACAGGCCAGACGCGAGCCGGTCTTCGCGGCGGCCCTGCGGGAGTGTCGGTGGCGCGTCTACTTCGCCTCACAAGGTGATGTGGCGGCCCTGATCGAGGCGCGCCTGCGGCCTCATGTCCGCGGGTCGGAAGACCGCTTGGCGGATCGCGTGGCTGCGATGGCAGTGATGGCGCTGGCGTCGACCGACCCGCCCGACCATCTGCGCGGCGCAGGCGAAGCGGCAGCAGCCGGCTATCGTCGCACGTTGGCTCGGCTGCAACTCGCGCACGAGCACAGTGCGACGACGCTGCCTTTGCAGGCCGGCCCGGTGCTGCTGGAGACGCTGCCAATTCACCCAGAGCTGCGCCGCGGCGAATCGGTCGCCATTCTCGGGGCGTTGCGCATGCACATCGTCTCCGCCGACCAGGAACTTGAGCGGTACTTCGACCTCGCCGCGCTCGCCCTGGCCCTGGTCGCAGCGGATGGCGAAGAATGAGCGCGACCACACTCTTTTCCGGGCGCGTCGCCCCAGCGATGCAACCCGTGCCGCCAACCGTCGCGCTCGACACGCCGGTTGCGGAAGCCTGCCGACGGATGGCAGATGCGAAACAAACGAGCGTCCTTGTGGTGGACGGAGAAGGCCGTGTCGTCGGCATCGTGACCGAACAGGACGTTGTCCGTCGCATCGCCTTTCGGCTTGATCCTGCCACGCCAGTGCGGGCGGCCATGACCTCGCCCGTGTTGCACGCAGGACCGGACGAGTATCTCTACCGCGCGGTCGGACTGATGCGGATACGGGGGTTGCGGCACCTTCCTGTGCTCGATGCGGATCGCCGACCGGTCGGCATGCTGCACCGCTTCGAGACCTATGCTGCCGCCTCGAGCCGTCTGCTGTCGACGGTGGAACAGCTCGCCCAGCCGGAGGACGAGCAAGGCTTCGCCGCCACCCGGGCTGCCCAGGCCGAACTCGCGCGCACGCTGCTCGATGAACGCGTGCCGGCGGCGGACGTGATCGGCGTGGTGTCCGAGATCAATATCGACCTGCACCGGCGCATCGTCGAACGCACGCTCGCCGCACGCGGCTCTCCCCCACCAGTCCCGTTCACACTGCTCGTCATGGGCTCAGCCGGTCGAGGCGAATCCCTTCTTGCTCCCGACCAGGACAACGGGCTGATCCTCGGCGAGTACCCGGACGCGGCGCATGGCGAAATCGACGCCTGGTTCATTCCGTTTGCGGAAGACCTGAATCAGCGCTTGGCTCAGGCCGGCTTCTCGCTGTGCAAGGGCCACGTGATGGCGCGCAACCCGCTGTGGCGGAAGCGGGCTTCGGAGTGGCAGGAGCAATTCCGCCTGTGGGCCGATCGGCGCAGCCCGGTGGCGCTCCTGTTCGGCGACATCGCCTTCGATTTCCGCCCCATCTGGGGAGACACCGCACCGGCTGCCACCTTGCGCTCTGCGCTTGCGCGCATTCTCGCCGCGCGGCCTGCTTTTCTTGCCGCTCTGGCCGGCCAGCTGTCGCAGCTTTCGGTCGGACTCTCCTTCTGGGGCGGGTTTCGCGATGACGAAGAAGGGCCCGGCACCCGGACAGACTTGAAGAAATCAGGGTTGATGCCCCTTGTGGCCAGCGCGCGGCTGCTTGCGCTGAAACACGGCATCGTCGAGACCGGCACCCGGGCGCGGCTCGAAGCGCTTGCAGAGGCCGAGGCGATCTCGCGCGGAGAGGCGGACGCGCTCATCACCGCGTTCGGCGAGGTTGCGGGCGCGCTTCTGCGTCAGCAATTGGCAGATGCGGCGGAGGGGCGGGCGCCTGGCACGCTCGTCGATCTGCGCCGGGCGCCGAAGTCCGAACAGACGGCGGTACGCGAGGCGCTGAAAGGAATCGCTTCCCTCCAGAAGGAGGTGGTCGCGGCGTTCTCGGGAAGTCTATGGTGACGGTGGAACGACGTCGTCGCCACCGGCGGCGGGGCGGTCGGCATGGGATGCGCCGAGCAGCTCACGCAGATCGGCGAGGCCGATCGGCTTCTGCCGAACTTCGACCAAGGTTCGCCCGGCCGCCTCCTGCGGCGTGCCGGTGAGGATGACGAAGCGGCAGGAAGGGCAGAGCCGGTGCAGCCGCGCGATGGTTTCGATGCCATCGATGCCGGGCATGATCAGGTCGACCATGGCGAGGTCGGGACAGCGTTCGGCCGCCTGGGCGCAGGCCTCCTGGCCGCTGGGCGCTGCCCGCACGCTGTGGCCGAGCAGGCGGACGGCACGCTTCAGGGAACGAAGCAAGCTCTCGTCATCGTCGACGATGAGGATTTCCATCCGCCACCTTCCTAGCCTACGGTGGACGAGGCGACGAGCGCGCCTTCCGCCCGGGTTTCGCGTGCGGGCAGGATCAGGGCGATCCGCGTGCCTTCGCCGAGCACCGAGTGCACTTGCACGGTGCCGCCTGCCTCCTCGACGAACAGGCGCACGCTGATCATGCCGAAGCCGCGCACCCGTTGCGCTGCGTTGAGCTGTTTCGTGCTGAACCCCGGCTCGAACATCCTCTGGATCGTCTCGGGATCGATTCCGACCCCGCGGTCGATCACCTCGACCGCGATCGCTGCGTCGGAGCGGCCGCCGACCGACACCGGCAGCGGCGCCGCGTGTCGCACGCGCAGAATGATGGCGTCGCGTCGTCCCGCCGCCTCTGTTGCTTCGGTCGCGTTCGTCAGCAGGTTCACCACCGCATCGGCGAAGCGCCAAGGGTCGACCAGAATGGTGTGCGGCCGATCCATTCCGTTCTCGAACACGACCCGATCCGCGAACCCGATCAGCGAGCGGCGACATTCCGAGATCGGATCAACTTCCACTCGTCGATGTTCGGTCGGGAGCGCGATTGCCTGCAAGCGTCCGGTCAGGGCACGCGCGCGTTCGAGCACCTGCTTGATGTCGGACACCGCCGCCTGCAGCACGGCGAGGTCTGGGCGGTTGTTCAGGCCGTGCTCGATGAAGTCAATCGACAGCTGCACCGTGCTCAGCGTGTTGTTCAGATCGTGTCCGGCAATCGCCGCAACCGAGGCGATCAGCCCCTCCCGTTCGCGCGCCAACCTTTCCGACTGAAGCTTCTTCTGCTCCGTGATGTCCTGCACTGTCGTCAGCTTAAAGCGTGCTCCCGAAGGCGAGACGAGACGCGCGGCATCGACCAAGATCGTACGCAGCGTCCCGTCCTTGCGCCGCAGGCGCCACTCACCGGGCGTCTCGTCCGTGCGCCCCTCGAGAAAATCGTCGTGCAGCTGTGCCGCAAGAGCGCGATCCTCCTCGGGAAGGACCAGGGTGAACTCACGCCCGAGGAGTTCCTCTTCCCCGTAGCCATAGACACGGCAATAGGCGGGATTGACCAGGACGAAGCGGCGAGCGCGATCGGTGACGCAGATGCCGATCGGCGCCAGACGGACAAGTTGGTGAAACGCCTCCTCGCTGTTGAACAGGTCCGTCGGGATGGTGGGCATGGCGGGGGTGGGGCTCTCCCGACGTGGAGCGGCGCGCCGCTAGGCGCAAGCTTTCAAAGATATGGAAGGATCGGGAGCGTTACAACGCGTTCTTCGCCCCAGGGGAGTGGCGGTCCGAGCAACGTCAGTCCCGCCGCAGGGCAAAGCGGCCAGAACCGGCGAGCGCGATCAGGATCAAAAGACCAGCCACCGCAAGGTTCTTCAGAGCGATGCCGGTCTGGAGCACCTGTTCGGCAGGCGGGAAAGTCCACCATCTGTGCGCGATCCAAGTCGCCCACAGGGTGAAGATGGCGAGAGCGCCGGCGGCCCATCGGCTCAGCACGCCAAAGACGAGAAGGGCAGGGGCGAGGAGTTCGAGCGCGACCGTGCCGGCGGCCAGCAGGGTGGGGTAGGGCAGCCCCTCGCGGTGCAGGAGCGCAATCACCTGGTCGGGCGGCCAGCGGGTGAGTTTGCGCCAGCCGGCGACGAGGAACATCGGGGCCGCAGCGAGGCGGGCGATCAGAAGGCCGAGATCGAGCAGCACGAACGACTTTCCCCAGGGGACTCCGGTTGCGGCGACCTGCCTCGTTCAGCTCACGCCAACAGCAACGTGGCGCACGTAGCCCGGCCGGGCAAGCAGACGTTCGTGGTAGGCGGCGAGGGCGGGCAGTTCGGGGCGAGCGATGGGCATGTGCAGGTAGCGATAGACAGCGCAAGCGATGGGAATGTCACCCAACGTGAAGCGATTTCCCGCAACGAATGGATGGCGTGCGAGATGGCTTTCCAGCACGGGGAACACCTCGGCCGCCCGCTCCACACTGCGCCGGATCACCGCCTCATCGCGGCGTTCGGGCGGTGTGCGGAACATCTGCACGAAGGCGGGGCCCATCGCGGCCTGCGCCGTCGTCTGCTGCCAGTCCATCCACTGGTCGGCGAGTGCTCGGGCGCGCGCATCCTGAGGCCAGAGCCCCGTGTGGGTTCCGTAGGCGTAGCCGAGATAGCGAAGGATGGCATTGCTTTCCCAGAGGACAAACCC